>CAYJGJ010000004.1:0-5459 GCA_964370025.1 uncultured Oscillospiraceae bacterium | reverse complement strand
GGTAAGATTCCCATACCGACGGTATAGTCCGGATGAAAGAAACAAATAATATTTTGTTTTGTTTACAGTGCCTTGACATTTTTATGTTTAGGCATTTTTTAATTTGGAGGTTATCTTATGAACACAAGCAAAAAAACTAGTTTAATTGCCAAAATGGCAATTATGGCCGCAATATCTTGCGTACTCGTACTACTAATTCGCATACCTTTTCCACCTGCACCTTTTTTGGTCTATGATCCGGCAGATGTACCGATCTACATTTCCACATTTGCATTTGGCCCTATCTCTGGAATGCTAATTACTATCACAGTAAGTTTCATACAAGCTTTTTTTCTAATGGGAGATTCGTGGTATGGATTCATAATGCATATCGCGTCAACAGGTACTTATGTAATTATTGCCGGTCTAATTTACTCTCGCAATAAAAATAAAAAGACTGCAATTTTAGCTTTATGTGTTGGAATGATTGCAACTACCGCGGCGATGTGCGTAGCTAATTATTTTGTTACACCTGCTTTTCTTGGCACTCCTAGAGAAGCTGTAGTAGAAATGCTTATCCCGATTATTATTCCATTTAACATGATTAAAGGCACTATAAATGGGGTTATCACTTATATTTTGTACAAAAGGATTTCTTCACTATTTACAAAAAATTAGGCAACATAAATAATCAGCACTTGCATTGGTTAACTTTGGACGGATTATTTATTGTTTTAAATGCCGTACGGTCTTTAGCTTGAATACCGCACGGCATTTATATTACTTCGGATCCAACACGGCTCCGATAATATCCTTTATATCCGTTATGCCAAGTTCATCCATGACTCGTGGAAGCTCTTCTATTATTTCCTTGCATGCAAAGGGATTTATCAAATTTGCGCTCCCCACTTGAACTGCACTTGCCCCTGCCATCATCATTTCTATAACGTTGCGAGCATCATTTATTCCTCCTATACCAATAACTGGTATGTTTACGGCACTTGAAACTTGATACACCATTCTCAATGCCACAGGAAAAATTGCAGGACCTGAGAATCCACCTACTTTATTTGCAATCACAGGCTTGCGTGTTCCTATATCTATTCTCATTCCAAGCAGTGTATTTATTAGGCAGATTCCATCAGCGCCTGAATTTTCACATGCTTTAGCAATCTCTACTATATCAGTAACATTGGGGCTTAACTTAATGTAGACAGGTTTACTCGAGACTTTCTTAACTGCACTTGTCACATCGGACACGCTTTTTGCAGATACCCCATAAGACATCCCACCCTGATGAACGTTAGGACAACTTACATTGACCTCTATTATTCCAACTTGTTCTTGCATGCTCATCATACGAGAACACTCGACATATTCCTCAATAGAGAATCCGCTCACATTAGCTATGATAGGTTTTCTGTAAATTTTAGACAACTCCATAAGCTCTTTATTACAAACTTGCAGAACACCTGGATTTTGCAATCCCACAGAATTTATCATTCCAGATGAACATTCCGCTATTCTAGGCAACGGATTGCCATATCTTTCATCTACTGTCGTTCCTTTAATCGAAATAGAACCGAGAATATTTATATCATATAGTTCAGCAAACTCTTTTCCAAAACCAAAGGTTCCACTCGCTGGGATAATAGGGTTATCGAGGGTGAGTCCACTCAATGTTACTTTTGTGTTTACCATTTTTCATCGCCTCACTTAATAATGATTATACACTACTTTGCCATCAACTATAGTCATACTTATATCTCCTCGAACGGACATTCCATCAAAAGGTGTGGATTTTCCTTTAGAATAGAAAGTACTCGAATCAATAGTATAGTTTGTATTCAAATCTAAAACTGTTAAATCAGCAATCATACCAGTTTCAACAGTCTTTATTCCTTTATCGATACTGTTTTCCGCTTGTTTATCAAGCGAAAATATCTTTCGTGGATTCACTGTCATCAATTTAATCAAATGATCTATAGTAATCACTTCTTTAAGAACAAATTCGGTATAAAGCAAAGAAAATGCAAATTCCAAACCGACAATTCCCATGGCACTTCCTTTGAGACCACGCGATTTTTCCTCATCACTATGGGGCGCATGATCTGTCGCAATCATATCAATTGTCCCATCTTTTATTCCTTGGATCAATGCGGACTTATCTTCTTTAGTTCTAAGTGGCGGATTCATTTTATACTTTCCATCTTCTTGTAAGTCTTCTTCACTAAGGAGTAAATGATGTGGAGTAACTTCGCATGAAACTTTCGCACCCCGCTTCTTTGCTTCTCTAATCAAATCTATAGATTCCTTCGTAGAGACGTGGCATACGTGGTATTGACATCCTGTTACTTCGGATAATTCTATATCGCGCTTCACCTGTTCCCATTCGCTTTCGGAAGATATACCTAGGTGATTATGTTGAGTGGCATAGTTTCCCTCATGAATATATCCGCCAGTGAGCAATGATTCATCCTCGCAGTGCGCCACTATTACCTTTCCGAGGTTCTTGGCAATATTCATCGCCTGCTCCATTAGCTCACTATCTTGTACTCCTTTTCCATCATCTGTAAACGCAAAAACATACTCTGATATTGTTGACATATCGGAAAGTGGAACTTTCCCGTTTTGATTAAGCGTTATGGAACCGTATGGAATCACCTTTACTTTGGCATCTTTTTCAATTGCAGCTAATTGAACTTTTACGCCTTCTAGCGTAGCTGGGGTAGGCGACAAATTAGGCATTGTGCACACCGTAGTGTAACCACCTCTAGCCGCAGCTGCAGAACCCGTAGATATGGTTTCTTTATACGAAAAACCGGGCTCTCTGAAATGCACATGCACATCTACAAAACCCGGAACTACGTACTTATCACTGATATCGAAAACTTCCTGATTGTTACTATCGGGCAGATTCTGTTCACAACTATTTATTTTTTCGGATTCAAGGTCAAATACAATACCATCTATAATAGCAATATCTTTTTTAATAAATCCCTCAGAAGTATACACGTATCCATTTTTTAATATCATTATTCCATCGCCTTCTTTTTTAAATCAGCTTTAATAACAAAATTATAGCAAGTTGAATTAAATAAATTCTACCCAAATTAGATAAAAACATCTCTAAACAAGTTTAATATGCAACCTATAAATTAAGTACATTCGATTTTAAAAACTCTGCTACTCCGTCTTCATAATTCGCTAGACACACAACATCGGCACTCTCTCTTAACTCTTTGCAACCATTGCTCATTGCAACACCAATAGCCGCCGACTTAATCATTGACAAATCATTAGGTCCGTCCCCGAATGTTATTAAATTATCTCTTGTATATCCAAATTTTTCAAGTAAAAAGTCGAGTGCCGTTGCTTTGGATGTAGTTTCACCACCCATCTCGAAGTTATATGGCATAGAAGAAGTGACACTTATATCTTTTATATTTGCAATTACTTCCTTTACTTTTTTCTTTGATTCTTCATCATAAAAAAATGCGTTTATATTCTCAATCCCATCCGCATGTTCCCGAGTGTAATCATAAATGTTTTCGACGGGAGTACGAGTCCTTAATACGTAGTCTGTAGTCCTAGTTGGACTTTTACCAGCGCGAATTTCCTCATAGTCTGCGATACAACAGAATGCTTTACCTTTGGAAAAAGACTCTATTTCTATTCCATTTTCTTCAAGGATCGCCACCGCATTGAGTACTACATCATGGTCAATCAAGTTTTTGAAAATCGTTTCTCCTGTTTGTATGTTAGTAATAATCGCGCCGTTCGAGGTCGCGACATATTCGAGTCCTTTAATATTATGCAAATCAGGGGGAATAGAATCGAATGATCGCCCAGTAGCGACTATTACTTTAAATCCCTTCTCCATTGCCTCCTCAAGAGTTGAAATCGTCTTTTCTGTAAAATAGTCATGGTCATAAAGAGATGTTCCATCTAAATCTATTCCTATTACCTTTATATTTTTGTAAATATTACTAGTTTCACTCATTTTATTACTCCCATTTTCTGTGTTTATTTTTATCTGTTTTTATTTTGGACTAGTTCTTCAAACTTTGAATAGGAGCAGGAATTTTTCCGCCTCTGTTTATCATATCGCGTGCTGATTTGTTGTGCAACTTCATTACTGGACCATTGCCAAGCAATCCTCCAAAGTCGAGTTCTTCACCATCGGCAACACCTATGGCAGGAATGACTCTTACGGCTGTAGTTTTAGAGTTTACCATTCCTATAGCAGCCTCATCTGCAATGATCGCAGAAATCGTAGTAGCAGGAGTTTCTCCGGGGATTACGATCATATCTAATCCGACGGAACATACTGCGGTCATAGCTTCTAATTTTTCTATTGTCAGTGTACCAGTTCTAGCAGCATTTATCATTCCAGCATCTTCAGTCACTGGAATAAATGCGCCAGACAAACCGCCTACGGATGAGGATGCCATAACTCCTCCTTTTTTCACCGCATCATTTAACATCGCAAGTGCGGCAGTAGTGCCATGAGTGCCACATTCTTCCAATCCTATTGCTTCCAGTATATAGGCGACCGAATCGCCAATCGCCGGCGTAGGAGCTAGCGATAAATCTATTATTCCAAATGGTACTCCAAGCATTTGAGCCGCTTCGACTCCCACTAATTGACCTACTCTCGTGATTTTGAAAGCTGTTTTCTTAATCAACTCCGCCACTTCAGTCATTGATGCTTTTTTATCTAGTTTATCGAGCGCCGAACGCACAGCTCCTGGGCCAGACACGCCGACGTGCAATACAGTATCAGGTTCATTTAATCCATGGAAAGCTCCTGCCATAAATGGATTGTCTTCCACAGCATTGCAGAACACTACTAACTTTGCAGCTCCCACACATTGTCTATCCTTCGTATTTTGAGCCGCATCGCGGATAACCTCTCCCATGAGTTTTACCGCATCCATGTTGATTCCTGCTTTAGTTGAACCAATATTTACAGAGGAACATACGAATTCCGTTGTTGCTAGTGCTTCGGGAATTGATTCGATCAGTTTTAAGTCTCCAGGACTAAAGCCTTTTTCGACAAGCGCACTATAACCACCTATAAAATTGACCCCAACATCTTTTGCTACTTTATCCAAGGTCTGTGCATATTTCACTGGGTTGCCCCCAGATACCCCAGCCAAAAGTGAAATAGGCGTAACTGAAATTCGCTTATTGACTATAGGTATGCCATACTTGCTCTCGATCGCCTCTCCAGTTTTCACCAAATCTTTGGCCCTGTGATATATTTTGTCATATATCTTCTGGCATGAAATATCTATATCCGAATCAGCGCAATCTATGAGAGAAATTCCCATGGTAATTGTACGAACATCTAAATTATCTTCTTGTATCATGCCAATTGTTTCCATGATATTACTCATATTTATCATTTTTCGTGTTAATCCTCCTACCAAGTTTTATAATTTTTTTTAATTATACCACATATAGTAGCAATCGGC
>CAYJGJ010000003.1:45586-79044 GCA_964370025.1 uncultured Oscillospiraceae bacterium | reverse complement strand
AAAGTCTTACAGCTTCAGCCCTTAATACAGCGGCCTCTTTTTCACCCTCTGCAACGCAGAAATTTTATTTGAAAAAGTTTGGAAAACTTATATTTTTTCATTTCTTTTCATACGTATTTATAGTAAAATTAATCATATACAATTACGAAAAGTAATATCAAATAAAAAGGTAGGAATAAAATGATTTATAGTAAAAATGTTCAGGATTTGTACTCAAAATTCAACTCTTCCATCAGTGGTCTTACAGAAAATCAAGTAGAACTAAACCGCGCGGAATTCGGTGAAAACAAACTTTATGAACGAAAACAAAAGCATCCCATAGTAATCTTTTTCGAACAATTCAAGGATTTGATTGTTTTAATACTTATTATTGCTGCCGTTATATCTATGTTTAGTGGTCATGTAGAAAGTACGATAGTAATATTCGCAGTGCTTATTCTTAATGCAATAATGGGTGCAGTTCAAACTATCAAAGCGGAAAAATCCCTCGATAGCTTAAAAAACTTATCTGCTCCGACAGCAAAAGTCATACGCAACGGAGAAAAAACTTCGATTCTAGCGTCCGAGTTGGTTGTAGGAGATCTTATCTTAGTCGAAGCTGGAGATATCATCCCTAGCGATGGTAGGATAGTTGAAAATTTTTCACTCCAAGTTAATGAAAGTGCTCTAACAGGTGAATCTGAAAGTGTAATAAAAAACACTGACATGCTACCATCTGAACCTATTGCTTTGGGTGATCAAAAGAACATGGTATTTTCTTCTTCACTTGTGACTTATGGAAGAGCTTATGTAATTATTACAAGTGTAGGAATAAAAACCGAACTTGGAAAAATAGCAGAACTCATGAATAACACAGCCAAGAGAAAAACGCCGTTGCAAGTTACAATCGATAACTTCAGCAAAAACTACTCCATTGGAATACTTGTTCTATGTGCATTGATTCTAGGGATTAATATATATAGAGGAGCAGCCTTTTTAGACGCGATGCTGTTTGCAGTTGCATTAGCAGTTGCTGCCGTTCCTGAAGCTCTTTCATCTGTTATCACGATATCTTTGGCAATAGGAACAAAGAAGATGGCTGATCAGCACGCAATCATCAAAGAATTAAAAGCGGTAGAAGGATTAGGCTGCGTTTCTATAATTTGCTCGGACAAAACAGGTACTCTAACTCAAAATAAAATGACGGTAACTGATACGTATATACTTGATAACTCAGAACCACGCGCACTTGATAATTTACTTCTTTGCTCCATACTTTGTAATGATACGCATTATATCGAGGGGGACCCAGTTGGCGACCCAACAGAAACATCTCTTGTAAGTTATTATGTCAAAGAAAGAGATAACTATGCTGAAATGCTATCACGCTTTCCGAGAGTCTCTGAACTTCCTTTTGATTCAGATCGAAAACTAATGTCTACTCTCCATACTATCTACGACAATACCGTAATGTATACCAAAGGTGCGCTAGATGTAATGATAGAACATGTGACTAATCTATCCGACGAAGAGATTCAAACAATAAAAGAAAAAAACCGCGAATATTCTATGAATGGATTAAGGGTTCTTGGATTTGGATACAAAATACTTCGTCAAAATACTAATACTTTATCATTTGAGGATGAAAAAGATTTTAACCTAATCGGACTGATTGCAATGATGGATCCTCCGAGAGTGGAAACAGCACAAGCTGTCACAGACTGCCTCAATGCTGGAATAACTCCTATAATGATCACGGGCGACCACAAAATTACCGCTACAGCAATTGCTAAAACAATTGGGATAATAAACAGCGACGACGACATCGCAATCACTGGTCCTGAATTAGACGAAATGAGCGATGAAGACCTCAAAGAAAAGATATCAAAGATTAAGGTTTATGCACGAGTATCACCTAATAATAAGATAAGAATCGTAAATGCGTGGCAAGATTTAGGTAAAATAGTTGCAATGACAGGAGATGGAGTCAATGATGCCCCTGCTCTTAAGAGTGCGGACATCGGAATCGCAATGGGAATTACTGGGACCGATGTTTCAAAAGATGCATCTTCCATGATCTTAACAGATGATAATTTTGCGACTATAATAGCATCTGTTCTAAACGGAAGAAATATATATGAGAACATAAAAAGTGCCATCACATTCCTGTTATCGGGAAATGCTGGGGCGATATTGGTAGTTTTGTTTGCTACTTTTGCAGACTTACCGAACCCTTTCACCCCTGTGCATTTGCTATTCATCAACTTAATAACAGACAGCCTGCCTGCACTTGCACTGAGCATGGAGCCGTCTAATCCTCAACTAATATACAATAAGCCCCGCAGTAGAGACGAATCTATTTTGACTAAAAGCACAGTAATAGCGATTGTGATACAAGGTATACTTATTGGTATAGGAACTAGTATTGCGTTTGCGATTGGACTTGGACACGATATCGATGTGGCAATGACTATGGCATTTGCTACTCTCTGCCTTGCAAGATTATGGCACGGATTCAGCGTAAGAGGAAAGGAATCGATTTTCAAATTGGGACTATTCACTAATATGTATACAATAGGAGCTTTCGTCGCAGGTTCTTTACTACTTGCTGCTGTCCTATTTATCCCATTTATGCAATATGTATTTGGAATTGCGGTACTTACAGCAGCTCAAGTAGGATACATTGTACTATTCTCATTTTTACCTACTTTCATAATGCAATTGTACAAAGTCATAAAAGATACTAGCAAATAACACTACAGCTAGCATCTCGTGTTTACAAATATAATGGAGAATAAGAATGTACGAGCAATATGGAACAGACAGAGTATTAGAACCTAGCCATGTCCTACCTACTCCTGCATGGAAACTCGATAACGATACAACTGTACGCACGAACGAGATTAAAATCAAAATAAAAAGAATTCAGCTCGAAGAAACAAGTTTTCGACAAATATGTGTAGAAGCAAATAACGACGAAAAAAGGATCAAAAGAAGAATCCTCGATATCGTAAAAAAACGAGGAAAGCTGCACAACCCTATCACCGATACAGGCGGTGTATTTTATGGTACAGTTTCAGAAATAGGCCTGTCGTACAAAAATGAAAAATTACTTCTACAAGGTGAAGAAGTCATATGCAATGCTTCTTGTGCATCTATCCCTATTAGTATATTTGAAATAGTAAATATTGATTATGTATACGGTGCTATAGAGGTCAAAGGGTATGCGATGGCATCTGACTTGATTCCGATCGTAAGAAGGCCAACTAATCTGCCTATAGACTTGCTCCTTTTTACGTTCAATCAATCGGCGACTTTGTATCAAATCAGCACGAAAGCCGTAGGAAAAAGAAATTTTCTAATAGTAGGCAACAATTTAATCCTCAATCTTTTATTCGGATATTCAATACGTCTTGTAGGCGGCAAAGGTGTTCAAATCACTTGCCTACTTGACAAAAAAACAAACTTATCCATTTCGGGAAAACAAGTCGACAAGCTAATGTCTAAAGTATTTTCCAATATATATTATTCCAATATCTTAAAACCTCTTGAATGTATAGAGACTATAGGTGCGGATAGCCTTTTTGATATGTCCGTCAATTGCGCGGATGTACCTGGGGCAGAGACGATCAACATACTGGGAACAAGGCCGCACGGCACTGTTATTTTTACTAAATTAATAAACAACTACAATATTGCGCTTTACATCACCGAATCTATCTCACGTCACTTAGATATAACTTGCGCATATGGATATCTTGAATCATACGATAAGTTCAATATTGATATCGTCGAAGGATTGGTACCCTACCTTGCAGGTGCGCATATGACGATAAATACGATTGATGACGACCCCTCGTATCCTGTAAGCAGAGAAAGCAGGTTATTTGAAGTCTCTGGCGAAAGAAAAGCAATGTTAGATACTTTTATATGTGAAAGTCATGCAATGTCAAAAGTTTTAAACGAAATGATAAGTATTGCAAAGTATGATTGTAATGTATTGATTACAGGAGATGCGAGCGTCGGAAAAGAAAAAGTTGCTTCTACCATCGCAAAAAACAGCCTCAGAAAAATGCATCCTTATATAAAATTTAACTGCAACTCTATTCATCCTGACTTAATAGAAGGCGAACTATTCGGATATGATAAGTCACTTATTGCAGAAAAAACAAACTATAGATCTACTGGATACTTCGACATGGCAGAAAACGGTGTGCTTTTCATAAATGAAATTACAAAACTCCCCGCAAGTACACAAGCAAAATTATATAATGTATTACATGATGGTCAATTTTATCGAGTAGGCGGGAATAACCCTATAAAGTGCAACGTACGTGTAATTTCATCTACAACGGTTAAAATAGAAACTTTAGCAAATTCGCCCGAGTTTCTTAATGAGCTATTTAATTCATTAAGTGTCTCTCAAATACATATACCCAATCTTTCTGAGCGTAAAGGAGACATACCTCCTTTAATTGCCCATTTTACCAAAGTTTACACTAAAAAGTTTAGTATAGTGCGCCATATAGAACAAGATGCAGTGGAATACCTTACAGAATTAAATTGGCGGGGAAACATAAGAGAGTTGGAAGTATTAATTCAAAGATTACTCACCTCCTCCCAAGAGGAAAACATAACACTACTAGATGTAATGCGTCTCGTACATTCTAACATCTCGGATTTTTCTGATTCATATAGCAATATGTTGGCTCTCATTTCTACAAATTCCAGTGTGGAAGATGGAGAAAGCATCAATTTAGACAAAATGGTTCAAACTTTTGAAAAAAACATAATACGGCATGCTTGTGAAAAATATGGTTCTACGCGAAAAGCTTCGGCCGCTATTGGAATCAGCCAATCACAGTTGATGAGAAAAAAACAAAAATATAATATTTGATCTTAAACTATTTACTTAAGACTAAATAACCGAAAATAGATAGAACTGTTTATATATAATTTTAATTCATGTATTTATATTTAAAATTACCAAGGAGGTATAAATGATTTATTTTAGAAGTGATTACAGTCAAGGTGCGCATCCAGATGTTTTACAAGCACTCATAGATTCTAACGAGGTGCATTCCGATGGATATGGCGAAGATGAATTTTGTCTCAAGGCAGAGAATGTAATCAAAAAGTTGATTGGAAGAGAGGATGTCTCGGTATATTTTATCGGAGGTGGAACACCTACAAACGTAATAACAATAGCATCGATGATTAAACCTTTCGAATGCGTAATTACCCCAAGAACAGGCCACATATATGCACACGAGTGCGGAGCGGTAGAAGCTACAGGACATAAGATAATACCTATGAAAACTCCTGACGGCAAGTTGACCAGTGAACTGATAGAAGAAGCTTGTGCCGAATATGAAGATTATCATACGGCAAAACCTAGGCTAGTATATATCTCCAACAGCACTGAACTTGGGACTATCTATACAAAAGCCGAACTTACAAAAATAAGTATTACTTGCAAGAAAAATGACTTACTATTATACATGGATGGTGCTAGGTTAGGTTCAGGTCTCACGTCGCACACAAGTGACTTGACCATAAAAGATATCGCAGAACTTACGGATGCATTTTATATAGGCGGAACGAAAAATGGAGCGCTTTTTGGTGAAGCTCTAGTAGTAAAGAATGGAAAAGCAAACTGCGACTTAAAATCCATGATAAAAAGAAATTGCGGAATGTTTGCAAAAGGTAGGTTGATTGGTGTTCAATTCTTAGCGCTATTCAATACGCCAGATGAAAACTGTTTGTACTTTGAGATAGCACGCAAAACTAATGAGAAGGCGAAACGCCTAAAAGAAGGAATAGAAAATCTTGGATATACCTTTACTGGCAGTTCTACATCGAATCAAATATTTCCTATTTTACCTAAAACTATTGTAAGAATACTAAGCAAAGACTTTTTCTTTACTGAGTGGAGCAATTACGATGAAAACAACATGGTAACAAGGTTCGTTACTTCATGGGGAACGACTGATGAAGAAGTAGATGAGCTCTTATCTACTCTATCTAAAATTACGTCAATATAGTATTATGTGCGTACGAATATATCAATCTCAAAATTATAATAAAAAAGAATACCATGAATCCAGGTATTCTCTTACGTGTTAGGACAATATCTTATATTGTCCTAACAAAGTTTAATTACGGCCTATCTTATCTGTTCTATTCCCATCATCGTCGTAAGATGCCATGCCGGAAAACGAATAGCGAGATAGGATTTTTTTTGTGCGCTCGTCATCGTTGAAATCAGTAATAATTTTCTTTTTCTCTTCTTCGGATAAATCAGTTATGTTTTTTATATAGATTTCGAGTGGTTTGGGGAGTTTGGCAAAATATATAAGCGGATTCACTACAAAATAATATACGATGAGCCATATACCTATGTCGATGCAAGTTTTAATAAGTTCGTCATTTGAATAACTATCATTGAGCACCAAGTTACCGCCCTCAAAGCTAATCAAACTTAAATGTATAGTGGAAACTATCCCTAAAAGAAGTATCAATGTTGGAAATTGAAATTTTTCCACTTTCGATATCTGCTCGACTACGTTTTTACTATAGAATTGACCTTTTCTTTCTAGCAAAATCTTATCACGTCTTGAACTTTTCGTGTTGGCCAGAAATAAATAATTTTTATAATTCCTTTTAAAACTTGCTTTACTTTCTTCCTTGCTCAAGTGGGTATCGCATATTTCTATCGTACTTTGAGATTGATGTGCGTGGCTTACATTCGCACAATTCGATGAAAGATCATTGTGCGATTTTTCACTATTTAAGCTTTTTTTTTAACTCCTTCATCTAAGCATATTTTATCAATTGACTTCGCCATATCGTCAAGTCCTTTGCCTATGTTTGACATCGAAGTCGCATACGACAATCTTATATTATTCGGAGAATTAAAAGCATTTCCCGGAACGACTGCTATGTTAGCATCTTCCAATAAATAGTTAGCCAAATCTGAGACTGTTTCTATTACTTTATCGCCTACTCGACCACCCAACAGCGATGATACATCTGGGAATGTGTAAAAAGCGCCTTTGACATCTGCACAATTCACTCCACTCATCGAATTTAATTTATCTATCATATATCTTCTGCGAAGAGAGTATTCTTTTTTCATTTTATCAACTTCAGCACTATTGTCGCTTTCGCAGGCAATTGCCCCATATTGAGCGAAAGAATTAGCGTTGGAAGTCATATGTCCTTGCATGTTTGACATAGCCTTAATTACGTCACTTTTTGCAGCTGCATAACCAATTCTCCATCCCGTCATCGCATATGTTTTCGCCATACCATTAATGATAATCGTTTGTTCTTTTAACTCGGGTACAAGGTTAACTATTGAATAATGCTTTGCATCGTCATATATGAGGTGTTCATAAATTTCATCAGAAATAACCCACAGGTCTTTCTCAAGCGCAATTTTGCCAATGCCCATTACCGTTTCTTTGCTATACACTGCACCAGTAGGATTATTTGGCGTATTGATTAATATTGCTACTGTTTTATCCGTAATTGAATCTCTTACTTTTTGCAAATTAGGTTCAAAGTTATCTTCTTGCTTGCATTCTACAAATACGGGGACTGCTCCTGCAAATTTCACCATTTCAATATAACTATTCCAACAAGGAGAAGGAATGATAACCTCATCACCTGGGTTGCATATAGCCATAAATGTATTGTAGAGTGCCTGCTTTGCTCCGGTTGTTACTATTATTTCATCGGGTGAATAATTTAATCCGTTTTCTGTTTTTAATTTACGACAAATTGATTCTCGAAGCTCCGCTATTCCAGTAATTGCAGTATACCTTGTCATGCCTTGGTCGATAGCCTGCTTGGCTGCTTCACTTATAGATTTGGGAGTATCAAAGTCCGGCTCTCCCACACTAAAAGAAATGACATCTATCCCTTCTTGCCTTAACTGTACGACTTTTCCATTTAATTCCATAGTCGCCGACGGCGTTATTTCAAATATTCTATGTGCTATTTTTTTACTCATCTGTTACCTCTAATTTCAAACTTAACGAAGGCTTAATATTATTTAGAAATAAGATTTATCCCAGAAAATATCCGAATGTGAAACTCAAAATTCCAGCGACAGTCGGGGTTCCGAACCATGCTACAAATATGTTTCTCAGGATTTTGAAATTTATATTTTTGACACCATTGGTAAGTCCTGCTCCAATTACAGCTCCAACTATCGCCTGAGAAGACGAGACAGGAATTCCGACAATCGCGTAAATATATACAGCTATCGCAGCGGACAGCGTTACTATAAAACCGAGCAATGGAGATAAATCTGTAATTTTTGTACCTACAGTATACATTACTCGCTTACTGAATGTCAAGACTCCTAACGCTATCGAAACACCGCCTACCAAGCAAGCCATTTCTTTAGTGATAATTCCAACGCCCCCCGAATACACGGCTGTTACATTCGCCACATTGTTCGCACCGAGGGAGTATGCAGAGAAAATACCCGAAAGCACAAATCCTATTTTTATTATTATATCGTACGCCACTATGCCCGATATTTTCTTTTGAATAAATTTTTGTGCGATAAATGATAAAATTAAACAAATGATGCACGAACCTAGTGGTGTAATTATCCATGCACTCACAAATTCGGTAGTTTTGGTGAAGTCTACAACTCCATGCGATAATCCCCACCCAACGATAGATCCAATCACACACTGAGATGTCGACACGGGTAGAGTGAAAAAAGTCATCATCGTTACAGTTATTGCAGCTGCAAGCATTGTCAAAAATGCTGCCTGCGGAGATGTAACAGAACTCGAAAAAGCATATTCGCTTAGATTATCGATTCCTTCACCGCCATTTATCAAAGCTCCAATAATAACAAAAACTGCCGTCAAAACTACGGCTGTTTTATATTTGATTACTCTAGTAGTGACGGCTGTACCGAATACGTTCGCCGCATCGTTTGCACCTAATGACCATCCTAATAGTCCGCCCGATAAAACGGAAAGTGTTCGTATCATTTATTACTTTCCTCACAATATACTTAAACTAGTACCCTGCTTAATAATTACGCATGAATATATACTGCATTTTGAATTATTATTTGAATAATACACAATATATTTGCTTATACTCTTTTTGCTACATCCTAAAGACTAAAAAAACTTGAATTTTGTCGCCAATATCCTCTATCCTATCCGATATTGAAGCTACACTTGCAACAAGCCTTTTTAGTTGGATTTTATGCGCTAGTGTAATATCGGACGAGTATATTTTTCGTATCAGCTCAATTTCCAATAAGTCTATTTTATGTTCACAGGCATTAATGTCATCCAGAATACTATCCTCTTTTGCCAATTTTTGATAATCTGCAAATAGGTATTCTATAGCTGTAGACAAAAATACTACTTGCTCTTTTGTTTCATTAATTATGTCAATTAATACGTGTGAAAATTCTTCTTTGATCTCGATTTGCTCGACACAAACCTGCCTACTAATCTCTTGAACTATATTTATAAGGTCATCATTCTTTTCGATGAGATTAAGAACTTCTTTACGTGTTTGGGGAAGCATGCTTCCTTTTATGAACTCACGCACCACGGATCTTCTGATACTATCACCGGTTCTTTCAATTGCATTGATTTCTTCTAAAATAGAATCAACCGATGATGAACATCCGTTTGTCATGTGGACCGTGAAGAATTCCCCCAGTTTAGATATTGCTTTTTGGGTACACTCTATGTGTTCTTCCATAAAGCTTATAATTTTTTTCGATCTAAAAACTCCCATAAGTCCTCCCATTCTGTTTAGAATAAAGATAAATTGCTAATCTTAGTTGCATTTCCAGATTGCTAAATTGCCACGATAAAATGCGCATCTAAATTCCCCAATATCTATTCTCGATTGTACACCCATGCTGCAATTATTGCTGTAGCCGGCACAGCAAATAGTATTCCCATACTACCTACTATGGCTTGAATTACTTCTACAATGATGAATTCATAATTTAATACTAACAAAAACTCTCTATTATATGCTGAAAATAATAGTAACATAGCAAGAGAACTGCCGACATATGCTAATATTAAAGTATTAGTCATCGTTCCAATGATATCTCTACCGATGTTAAATCCCGAACGGAGCATCTTGCCATATGTTCTATCTTTCATCTCCATAGCAAGCTCATGCATCGACGATGATATTGACATCGAGACATCCATTATTGCCCCTAATGCCCCTATTATTATCCCCCCCCATACGAGTGAGACAAAATCGATTTCTACTCCATTGTCTAGTAAAGCTAGATACATGTAATCGTCATTTACTATTCCGGTAATATTAAAGTTGCTATTGGCAAACCAGGCGATGAGTCCTGCGGCTAACACGCCCCCCATATTCCCAAGGATTGCACAAAATGCTTTTTTATTCGACCCATTTAATATTATTAGAGAGGTAAATATTATAAAAGCTGCTATGATGAATGTGATTACATACACATTCGTACCTACTAATATTGCTGGAATATAAACTAAAAAGATCACCCCAATAGTGAGTGCCAATGTAATTGTCGTGTGAAAGCCTTTCCAGCCTCCCATAACTACTACCATCAGCAAGAATACACCTATTAAAACCCCCATATTTGAGGCTTTATTATGGCTAACAAAAAACCACTGTGATGTCTCTTCTCCTCCGACAGCCTGATCGTTTGAGATCAAAACATTATCGTCTAGCCTTACCTCCTTTTGTTGATATCCGATAGAATCAACCATAGTTTGTGTTACATCTATGACTTGTCCTTCATCTGGACCTTCTTCAATTTCCGCCCTGAAGTGGATGATTTCTTGACTGCCAAAGTCTCCCATTTCTTCTACTACAGTTTCAGTTATTTCTATAACTTTGGCTTTCGTTATGCTAACATCAACACTTTCTCCCATTTCATTGCTAAATAATCTATTTCCCAGTATCAAAAAAATGATAGATATACATATCGTGATTACTCTAGACCAAAAGTCTATCTTTCTGTCCATACATCTCCTTTATAAATTCAATTATATGTTATTGCGATTTCTGCCTTTGCCTCAATGTTTCACTCAACATAATGCTTGCTGCATTAGAAGCGTTGAGTGAATTAATCTCGCCTATCATAGGTATAGTGATTGTGAAGTCACAAGTATCTTTTACTAGTCGGCTTATGCCTTTGCCTTCGCTGCCTATTACGATAGCTACACTGCCTGTCAAATCCTGCTCGTAGTAATTTTTTCCAGTCATATCGCTCGCCATTATCCAAACCCCTCTTTTTTGAAGTTCTTTGATAGTCGATACGATATTTCCGACCCTTGCGCATGGGACATATTCACATGCACCTGACGCTACTTTTATCACGGTAGGTGTAATATTTACAGCATTTCTCTTAGGTATAATAATTCCGTGTACGCCCATGCATTCGGAAGTCCTTATTATCGCTCCCAAATTATGTGGGTCTTCAATTCCATCCAAAATTACGAAAAACGGCGATTCACCTTTTGAATTTGCATTCTGAAATAAATCATCAATAGTTGAATACCTATATTCCGACACATAGGCAATCACCCCTTGATGATTTTCTCCATTTGATATTTTATCGAGCATCTTCTTATCTGAATAATGAAGTGGCACTTTCTTTTCACGAGCCATAGATATTATTTTTTTGATCGATCCTTCCGAACCTTCCGTGATCAATATCTTTTCTATTTCTCTCTCTGTTTTTAGCAGTTCTATAATTGAATTGCGTCCTAATACAATGTTTTCCATCTGTGGTTTATTTTTCCTATTTATTAATATATATACTCAAAGCTACTATACCCTGTTGTAAGTGCAAAAAGTATATGTAATTCCTTTTTCTTCTATCTCATCGCTTTCGTCGACTAATTGAAACATCTTGTTATCATCTATATTGGGAAAGAATACATCGGCATCTAATGTTGAATGAATTTTAGTAACATAGCACTTGTCACAATATGGAAGTAATCTCTCATATATTTGCGCCCCTCCAATAACAAATATCTCAGACGAATTTTCTGATTCCTTTTCATTATTTTCCCAAAAGATATTCCTGTCTACTTGCTGAGAGTGTTTCTCACATTCTATCAAACGCTGTTTTTCAAGACAGTTCGAAAATGAAATGACATCCTCTATGCTTGTCATTATTTCGACATTTTCGACTTCATAATTTAAGCTCTTTGATAATACTATGTTGCGCCTATGTGGTAGTGGCTTTGAGTTGGGGAGGCTTTCAAGCGTTTTTCTTCCCATTACTACTATTTTACCAAGAGTCATTTTTTTAAAAAATCGCATATCACCACTTAGATGCATCAATAAGTCGCCGTTTTTTCCGATTCCCCAGTTTTCATCTACCGCTACAATAATATTCACATTTGCCTCCAAATACACGATATATGTGCACAAATAACTTCCTAAACAGAAATAATATATCTATACTGCTATTGGGATATTCAATATCTGCGGGTTTTTTTGATAATTTTCAATTATCACATCGTCTTTAGTAAAGTCATAAAAATCCTTAACTTCAGGATTCAATTTAAATGTAGGTGCAGGGTAACTTTCTCTTTGAATCAGTTCTTTTATGATAGGGATATGCCTATCATAGATATGTGCATCCGATATTACATGAACTAGCTCTCCTACTTTTAGGTCGCTTACTTGCGCCATCATATGTAAAAGCACTGAGTACTGTACAACATTCCAATTGTTAGCTGCCAATATGTCTTGTGATCGCTGGTTAAGTATCCCATTAAGCACACCATCCGTAACATTAAAAGTCATGCTGTATGCGCACGGCTCTAAGTTCATTTCATGCAGATCTGCAAAAGTAAAAATATTCGTCATTATCCTTCGAGAGTAAGGTGTATTTTTTAAAAGCCACAAGACATTATCAACTTGATCCATTTCACCTTGTGCAAAATTATATTTTACTCCAAGTTGATACCCGTATGCTTTGCCTATGCTACCATCCTCGTCAGCCCACTCGTCCCATATTTTGCTATTTAGATCATTGATGTTATTAGATTTTTTTTGCCAAATCCACAAGAGTTCATCCACTGCGGATTTGATAGCTGTAGGCCTTAATGTAATCGCAGGAAATTCCTTAGATAAGTCATATCGATTTACCACTCCAAAAGTTTTTATAGTGTGAGCAGGAGTTCCGTCTTCCCACCTTGGTCTAACAATTTGACCTTCAGAAGAATATCCTTCTTCTATGATAGTTTGACACATCTTTTTAAATTGCTCATCTGCATTATTCAACATTGTTTTATTTCCTTTAAATATCAGAATGGGAGTCCACTATTTTTATAGCTTCACTAATTATTTGCTTTACTCGATCGTCTTCACCAGATACATGCAAGAATCCTATAAGAGCTTCAAATGCTGTTGCCCATTTGTAATTAATCGGCGTTACATTTTTTGGCCGAGAGGCTATCTTCTTGTTTTTTGCCTTCCTGATAAACGCGATCTCACTTTCAGTCAAGAATCCTTCGCTCATCGTTTTGACCGCAAGAGATTGACCATTAGCACTCACATATTTTATAGATTCTTTGTGCAATGCGTCGGCATAAAATTTCCCCATTATCATCACATGACTTCTAACATATAATTCTTGAACCGCATCTCCAATATATGCCAGTGCAGAGATATTCATTTTTGTAGCATCAATCGAATTAAATTCATTGATAGTGTTTTTTTCATTTTGTTGTTTAAGCATATTATTGATTTTCTCCAAAATGACAAAACTCATTGCCAAGTGCTTACGACTAAAATCACTTTATCATTAACTTATAAAAACCACCGCGATTCTTATCATTAAGGCAGTTGATACGCTAATAAATATAAACTTATAACTTACTACGATTCACTACGAACTAACTCAATTGCTTTTTGGATTGCAACACTAATTTCTTCTTCGGTCTTCTCAACATCTCTTCTCAATTTGTATTCGACCTTGCCTTCACCGGCCAATTTTCCAACAGTAATTCTGATAGGAATACCTATTAGATCGGCATCTTTGAACTTTACTCCGGGTCTTTCGTCTCTATCATCAAGCAATACTTCTATTTTTTCGGAAATCAATTTCTCATAAATTTCACTCGCTACTTTTGATTGCACTTCATCATCAACTTTTACTAGAGTTATAATTACGTGATACGGTGCAACACTCATCGGCCAAATGATGCCATTTTCATCATTGAATTGCTCTACGACTGCAGCCAAAGTACGAGTAACTCCAATTCCATAGCATCCCATCACGATGTCCTTATTAACTTGCGATTCATTTTTGAATTTTGCACCCATTGATTCAGAATATTTGGTCCCTAATTTAAAGACTTGCCCAACCTCAATCCCTCTTGCATGACTTACAGGCACACCACAGTTAGGGCAATTATCTCCTTCTTTTAATGTCTTTATGTCCTTTATGATATTTGCTTCGTAATCTCTACCATAATTGACATTTTTGATGTGATAATCTTTTTTATTCGCGCCAGCTACCATATTTCTCATGCCAACCAATTCGCTATCTACTACCATGATAGTATCTTCTAAGCCTATTGGACCAGTGAAACCAGCGACTGCATTCGTATTATGATTTGACTTGCTTTCGTCATAAAATTCTATTGCATGTTCAGGGATATCTAATGCGTTGATAAGTTTAGTCATATTCAAATCCCTATCGCCTCTTACGAATGCTGTTACAAACCCATTTTCATTCTGATCTTTGTCGTAGGTTACAAACATAAGCGCCTTAATAGTTTTTGAACTTGGAACATTTACATATTCGGAAAGCTCAACAATAGTTTTGATGTCAGGAGTATGAACATCTTCTAACATTAACATCTCATCAGATTCAGGTTTGTCATCTCTACACTCTGCTCTTTCGACAGTAGATGCCATGTCACACTTAGTGCAATATGCAATTTCACTCTCTCCTACATCGGAAAGTGCAACAAACTCATGAGAGTTACTTCCACCAATTGCTCCAGTATCCGCCTCCACAGGTCTAAAGGTTAATCCACATTTGTTAAAAATATTTGTATACGCGTCAAACATCTTGTTATAAGACACATCAAGACCCGCCTCATCTATATCAAACGAGTATGCATCTTTCATTATAAATTCCCTGCTTCTCATTAATCCAAAGCGTGGTCGAGCTTCATCTCTGTATTTTGTCTGTATTTGATACAAGTTAATAGGCAATTGGCGATACGAATCGATCTCGTTCCTGACTATGTCGGTGAATATTTCTTCATGAGTAGGACCAAGACAAAAATCTCTTCCATTGCGATCCTTTAACCTAAACAGCTCAGGCCCGTATGCGTACCATCTACCAGATTCTTCCCACAGCTCAGATGGTTGAAGTGCAGACATATGTATTTCTTGTGCACCGCTGCTGTCCATCTCGTTACGAACAATATCCTCTATTTTGCGAACTATTCTCCACCCCATCGGCATAAATCCATATATTCCTGATACTAATTTTTTGATCATCCCAGATCTAATTAATAATCTATGACTATCGATTTCCGCCTCATTTGGGATTTCTCTCAATGTCTTTAAATGCATATTTGATAATTTCATTCTACTTCTTCTCCTATTACTGTCTATTATAATATTATTCGAGACTTCCTCTTATGCCTCTCCGGATTGCGCGTTTGGGAAGTTTGGTCTATCAAAAGTTCTTTCCGTAAAAGATCAAGATTCCCAATTCTACTACGTCATACGTATAATCAATGATAAATATGACATCAATTTCATTTATATATAGAAAAAGCGGTTCAATTTATACGTAAGTACACGAACCGAGTTTATTCATTTTTTGTATTATTTGCGGCAAATCATACAATTTGCTTGTGCGGCAATTCCTTCTTCTCTCCCCACAAATCCAAGTGATTCCGTAGTCGTTGCTTTTATATTTATTTGCGTTATGTCTATTCTCAGTGCATCGGCAATTCTAATACGCATGGATTCAATGTGTGGGGACATTTTAGGATTTTGTGCTATGATAGTTAAGTCTATATTGCACACATCGAATTCTAGTTTTTTTAGCATAGTATCCACATGAATCAAGAGTTCAATACTAGATATTCCTTTGTATGTCTCGTCTGTATCAGGAAAATGCCTGCCGATATCTCCAAGTGCTGCAGCTCCAAGCATTGCATCCATAAGTGCGTGTGTCAACACATCGGCATCTGAATGTCCAAGTAAGCCTTTTTCATAAGGGATTAGAACCCCACCTATTATTAAAGACTCTCCCTTTACCAACTTGTGAACATCAAATCCATTCCCTACTCTATATTCCATCTATGTTCCTCTGTATTTTCATTGAGTCAAGTCAATTTTATTATATTTAGTTTCACAATAATTACTATTTCTTCAATCTTCCGAAGATCATTCTGCCTGCAGATGTTTGAAGCACACTCGTTACTACTATGTCAGCAACTTGACCAATCTTTTTTCGTCCATCTTCAACTACAATCATAGTTCCATCATCCAAATATCCGACTGCTTGAGCACTTTCCTTTCCTTGCCTTATCAAGTTTAGTGTCATCTCCTCACCTGGTAAAACCACAGGTTTAAGTGTGTTGGAAAGCTCATTTATGTTTAGCACTCCAATATTGTTTACAGCGGCAACTTTATTCAAGTTAAAATCGTTAGTTATAACTTTTCCGCCAACAATTTGCGCAAGCTTGAGAAGTTTGACATCCACTTCCGGAATTTCCTTCAGGGATTTTTCAGACTCGGTATTGTAAATCTCTATTCCATATTCTTCTCTGATTTGATTTAGAATATCTAGGCCTCGGCGCCCCCTAACTCTTTTCATGTCATCGGCGGAATCTGCGATATGTCTTAATTCTACAAGCACGAATTCAGGAATTATTATCGGACCTTCCAAGAATCCAGTCTTTAATATTCCCAAAATCCTCCCATCAATTATGATACTTGTATCGAATATTTTTGGGATAATATCCTTATTTTTTTTAAACTTGGTTAGTTCTGTCTGTGCTAATTTAGAATCATCTTGCGACTTTCGTCTCGCTGTAGATAATCCACTAATCATCTCACTTCCCGAGGATCTTGATATTATTATACCTAAATATGCAAAAATTATATATACAATAAAATTGATAACTATACCTAGATAACCAAAGTCAGCTAAAAATCCGCTATAAATCTGAGAAACTAAAGTTGCAATCAAAAGACCGACGATTAATCCTATTATGGAAAGACCGGCATCTTGCCCCGAGGTTTTTCTCAATTCTGTCTCTATCGTTTTTGCCATTTTCATTCCAGTTTTTATGAATAGAGGACTAATATAATAAAATAGCACGCCAAAAATAGCTGAAAAAGCAATAACTATTATTACTTCTTCTAGTGGCGAGATTCCTCTCTCTACAAAAAAAGGAACTCCTAGTTCTAAAATCACAAGAAGCCCATTAGCTACACCAAATCCTACTATAACTCCTATAATCGCAAATACTATTTTTGCAGATTTTCTTATCATTATACTCTCGCTTTCTAATCGTATATAATTTTGCACTTCGAGTTGTAATATGTACGCTTTTCACACTAGCATATATCTACAAATTAATCTTACCATGTATAGCTAGTTTATCATTAACCATCTTTTCGGCTTCTTCGGAAGTTAAATCATCAGATGCCATTATTTCACTGCACAATATCTGCTTCGCTTCGAGATACATTATTTTCTCTTTTAATGAAAAAACTTTTTTCTCACCATGATTATGCAAATCCCTCACGACCTCAACTAAATCTACGATGCCTCCAGTGTTTATTTTTTTTGTGTTAAGAGACATTCTTGCAGCATATTGTTTTTTAGGTTGCTCTTGCGCATTGCTTTGCAGTAAATCAAGCATCTCAGGAATTTCAGACTTATCAATTACGTCTCTTACGCCAATTTGTTCACATGAATCTACTGGAACAGTTATGGTTAAACCAGTGATCATGACTTTCATTAAGTAGCATGTCTTCTTTTCATCGAAGATTTCTATGTCTTCAATGCCGATTATTTCTACAGTTCCCCTTGCCGGATAGATTTTTTTATCTCCCACGTTAAACATAAATTCCTCACTTCTAATCAGTTATTGAGTCAAGTCGCGCACTATTCTATATTAATATAGTACTATAGCACCTTTTTGCCCTGATTTAATATAGTATTATAGCATATTTTTCAGCAAAAATCAAGAGCACACTCGATGCGATGTTGCATAGATCTATTCTAAAACAAGATCAATTCTCTTTAACTTCGTATAGCTTATATTTATTGTGGTCTTCCTCGCCAAGTTCAACTGTAAATAGCGTTCCTTGTTCAATATATTTCATTTCAATGATTTCGAATCTCTCGCATATAGTCGACGATATGTCACCCCGCTCATATGGTATCAGCAAAGAGCATTGGACTTTTGCGTCAAATATACTCGAGATTATAGCTTCTATCATTTCGTCTATATTAGTGTTATCCTTTGCGGACACATACAATGCTTTTGCATACTCTTGTCGAGATTCATCATCCTCACATGGATCACTTGCATTATACCCTAGATTTTTGTTGTTTTTGTCATCATCATTAGAAAGATAAGAGATATATTTATATTTTCTTTCATCATCGAACAAGTCAATTTTATTGTAAACGATGACTTTATTCTTTTGCTCTACACCTAAATCTCGCAGAACTTTTTCAGTAACCTTCAACTGAAATTCGAAGTTATCTTGCGAATAGTCTACAATATGAACAATTAGATCAGCATAAATTACTTCTTCCAATGTTGCCTTAAACGCCTCTATCAACGAATGTGGCAACTTGCTTACAAACCCTACTGTATCTACTAATATAAATTCTCTATCTTTGCCGATAGAGATACTCCTTTGGTGAGTGTCAAGTGTTGCAAAGAGCATGTTTTTCTCGAACACACTTTTTTCTTCTTTTTGGGCTATGCTGAGAATTCGATTCATAATTGAAGATTTCCCCGCATTAGTATAACCAACTAGGGCAACTACAGGAATTCCATTTTTTTCTCTCTTTTGCCTCTGTATCGCTCTATTTTTACGCTCTTGTTCTATTTCCCTGCGAATATCGAGCATGCTTTTTTCGATATGGCGCCTATCTGTTTCTAGTTTTTTTTCACCAGGCCCTCTTGTTCCAATTCCGCCTCCCAAACGAGATAAAGACTTGCCGAATCCGACAAGCCTCGGCATCCTATATCTTAGCTGGGCAAGTTCAACCTGTAACTTACCCACTTTTGAAATAGCTCTCTTTGAGAAAATATCGAGAATCAATATAGTTCTATCTATTGTCCTTATTCCAAATTCGTCTTCCAGATTTCTAAGCTGTATTCCGCTAAGCTCATCATTAAATATTACGATATCGGCTTCCATATTTTGAATCATCTCTTTGATTTCTTCAACTTTTCCCTTGCCTATCATACTAGTCTTATTGGGAGTTTCTAGTTGTTGCACAACTTCCGCGATCACTTCAATGTTCGCAGCTTCAGCCAAATTAGATAATTCCTCCATTGAATACGTAATATCTTCTCTTAGTTGAACTCCTATCAGTATCGCCCTATATGTTTCTTCACTTATTACTTCATTATTTTGCCCGAATCGAAGCACTATTATATTCCTCGCTACTTATAATTCCTATAGCTCTATCTCTTTGATAGCGCTCAACAGGTTATGATTTACAATTTTTATTCTCGTCCCTTTCATTCCAAGAGACCGTGTTCCTATTACGCCTGCACTTTCCAATTTTCTCAAAGCATTTACGATTACTGATCTTGTAATTCCCGCATTATCTGCAATCTTACTAGCGACTAGCACACCTTCATTGCCATCAAGCTCTTTAAAAATGTTACCTACCGCTTCGAGTTCGGAATAAGAAAGCGTTTCTAATGCTAAATTTACATCTGCTATACTTCTTTCTTCGGTTTCTCTTTTGGATGCAATATTCTGATTTACTTTCATTCCAATTACCGTAGCTCCATATTCAATTATAGCTACATCCTCATCTTCGTACGGAGTATCTTTTCGTGCTGTTTCAAGAGTCGCTATCCTTACATTTCCAAAAACGATAGGGACTATTATATGAAATTTATCGGCATTCGCATACGAATCCCCATATATTTCTAGTGCTTTATCTCCCACAATATTTATTCTCGACTCTTTGATTGAAAGAAGAGACTCGTTTGCACTTTTGTCTAGTGGCAAAAGACCACCCATTCCATCTTCTTTAGAAGGGAATTCTTCTCCTTTTTTGTATTTTCCACCCAAATATTGTCCTTGCGCATCCATAATATATACGTTAGAATCGGTCATCTCTCCGATCAATTCACACAACACATTAAATGAAAATCCTTCCGCAGAACCATCGCAAAGAACGCTATTTAGTTTTCTAATTTTTTCTAACAAGGTCATCTTTATTACACTTTCCCTTTCTTTACAATATATACTTGTCGATATCTTTTTCTTTTATCTTTTCCAAGAATTTGTTCTTCACATATTCGCTATCGATTGTTATGTTATTTTCAGTCTCGTCTGGAACATTAAAAGAAATTTCCTCAAGTAGCTTTTCCAATATCGTATGAAGCCTTCTCGCTCCAATATTTTCAGTCTGCTCATTCAGCAAAAACGCCATCGTAGCAATTTCATCTATAGCATCGTCAGTGAAATCAAGAGTTACACCTTCCGTTTCAAGCAGAGCAATTTGTTGCTTAAGAATTGCATTTTCTGGAATCGTCAAGATTTTCAAAAATGTTTCTTTTGTAAGATTGTCAAGCTCTACCCTTATAGGAAATCTTCCTTGAAGCTCCGGAATAAGGTCGGTAGGTTTAGCAGTGTGAAATGCCCCTGCACCGATAAATAGTACATGGTCAGTCTTCACTGGACCATACTTCGTATTGACTATACTTCCTTCAACTATTGGCAAAATATCTCTTTGTACACCTTCTCTAGATACTTCAGCTCCTGTACGATAGTTTTGACTCGAAGCAATTTTATCTATTTCATCGATAAAAATTATACCATTTTGTTCAGCATTCTCCACAGCCTCATCGGTTACCTCATCCATATCTATCATTTTTTGAGCTTCCTGCTCTTTTAGAATTTTTTTCGCTTCTTTTACTCTGACTCGTCTTTTTTTCGTTTTTTGTGGCATATCACCACCGAAAATGTTACCTATAGCAATACTCATTCCCTCGTTGCCCATATCGAGTTGGTTCCCTTTAGGTCTGTCGACGACTTCAATTTCAATAAATTGTTCTTCTAGCAAACCTTGCCTAAGTTGCTCTCGAACTTGATCCCTTGCCATTTCGACATCGACTTCTTCTTCTTTACCATCTTTCTTTTTCTCATCCTCGTACTGTTGTTTTTGACTGATATATCCTCCAGTATTCATTATAAAATTAAAAGGATTATTAGTGTCTTGTTTTCTATTCTTTTTCTTACTACCAGGTATAATTGCTTCCACTATCATTTCTTCCGCAATACTGTCAGCAATATCGTATTTTTCTTGCATTTTTTTCTCTTTTGTAAGTCTAAGTGAAGCCTCGACGAGATCTCTAACCATAGAATCCACGTCGCGACCAACATAACCGACTTCCGTAAACTTAGTTGCTTCTACTTTTACAAAAGGGGCATCCATTAGTTTTGCAAGTCTTCTAGCTATTTCTGTCTTACCAACCCCAGTAGGCCCCATCATCAATATATTTTTAGGAGTCACTTCTTCTTTCATTTGCTCTGACAAAAGGCTTCTTCTATATCTATTACGAAGTGCAATCGCGACGGATTTTTTCGCCTCATCTTGTCCAATTATATATTTATCTAGTTCTCCGACAATTTCTCTCGGAGTCATATTATATAGACTGCTTCCCATATCTTTATTTCCTCCTCTACAATTTTTCCACTGATATGTTATCGTTTGTGTATACGCAAATTGAAGCTGCAATTTGAAGAGCCTTTTCGCATATAGTCGCCGCATCCATATCAGTATTATTGCAAAGTGCTTTTGCAGCAGCAAACGCATAATTACCGCCAGATCCTATAGCTACAAATCCTTCGTCAGGCTCTATAACTTCACCGTTTCCAGAGATTACAAGTAGGTTTTCTTTATCCATAACTATCATCAAAGCTTCTAAGTTTCTCATACCTCTATCCGAACGCCACATTTGTGCTAGGTCAACCGCTGCTCTCTTGAGGTTGCCACCATGTTCTTCAAGTTTATTCTCAAACTTATCAGATAGAGCAAATGCGTCAGAAACCGACCCTGCAAAACCTGTCAATACAGAATTTTTATATATTTTTTTTATTTTTTTTGCACTGCTTTTCATTACAGTCTTTTCACCCATTGTTACTTGTCCATCTCCTGCGATTGCTATATCGTCAGGACCTTTTCTTACAGCACATATTGTTGTAGCATGAAATTGAGTCATTTTCTTTTCACCTCTCCCTATAAATTTTTACCTAAATTAATATATACTATAATTGTGATAAAATTGTGTTTTTTTGAAACAAATTGCAGTCTTTAGGATATTCAAAATTTTCAGTCTTTTCCGCAAATATATATTTATATTATATCTTTCAATTTAACCCAATTATATCCATCTAGATATATAAAAAACCGCCGTAAAACGTCAACGTTCTTTTGGCAGCTTTTGATTTTACTGGTCTTGTTTTCAGTCAATTTTTCTGATGCAATTATTGCATCAGCACTGTTTCAAGTCTACATTTTTCTTACTCTTTATATTTACACTCCCTGTTGCTACATGCATACTTGGATGTCTTTGTCTTCTTTTCTACTAATCTTTCTTGGCATGTAGGGCATGCTTTTTCTGTAGGTTTGTCCCAAAATACTTGGTCGCATTCAGGATATCCAGAGCATCCATAAAATAACTTCCCTTTTTTGCTTTTTCTAGCCACAATATCTTTGCCGCATTGTGGACAGTTAACACCTATTTTCTTCAATATCGGCTTAGCATTTTTGCAGGCAGGATATGATTTGCATGCGCTAAATTCTCCATATCGTCCTCTCTTAAGGATCATAGGCGCACCGCATTTTTCGCAAATTTCTCCGGTTTCTTCTTCTACTTCTTCTATCTTAGGCATCGCTTTATCAGCAATCAGCAGCTCTTCCTTTAACGTAGCGTAAAATGGTCGTATTACTTCCTTCCAGTATATCTTGTTCATTTCCACGTCATCGAGTTTATCTTCCATACTCGCTGTAAATCCAGCATCTACGATGTCTTTAAAATACTCGACCATAAGATTGACGACATGAAATCCCAATTGTGTCGGAGTTAACATCCTCTTTTCTCTAATTACATATTTCCTTTCAACCAAAGTTCCTACTATTGGAGCGTACGTACTAGGTCTTCCAATATTTTTCTCTTCTAACTCTTTAATGAGACTAGCCTCTGTGAAACGAGGCGGTGGTTGTGTAAATTTTTGCACACTGTCTATATCTTTTGCTTGCAATTCTTCCCCCTCGTTTAGAGTAGGCAATTGCTGGTCTTCATCCTCATTAGATGCGTATCTGTAAAGCTTCTTGAATCCATCAAATTCCATTTTTGAACCCGTCGCCTTGAAAATATAGTCACCATTTTTTATATCAGCATTTATATTTTCGAATACTGCTGGAGCCATTTGGCTTGCAACAAATCTAACCCATATGAGCTTGTACAAATTGTACTGATCCTTTGACAGTGATTCCTTGATCAATTCGGGGTCTAGCGTTACATCTGTTGGTCGAATAGCTTCATGTGCATCTTGTATATCTTTTTTCTTGTTAGAATAGAAGTTATTTCCAACGTATTTCTCACCATAATATTGAGATATATACGATTTTACGGCAGAGACAGCCTCTTGTGAGATCCTCACCGAATCTGTTCTAATATATGTGACTAGACCTATAGTACCACGCCCTTTTACTTCGACACCCTCATATAATTGCTGAGCAACAGACATGGTTCGTCTAGTCAAAAAGTTTAGTTTGTTCGAAGCATCTTGTTGGAGACTACTTGTAGTAAATGGAGCGTACGGTTTCAGGTTTCTCGTCTTCTTTGAAACATCGGATACTATATAGTCACCATTTTTTAATTCGCTCAATACATTATCTGCTCCGGATTTATCTGCAATTTCAAACTTCTTACCTTTGTAGGTACTTAGCTTAGCTGTGAATTCCTTTTCCTTTAGAAATTTTACAAATATGTTCCAATATTCCTTGGGAACAAAATTCTTTATCTCTGTTTCTCTATCGCATATCATCTTCAGAGCTGCCGATTGCACACGGCCTGCACTGAGTCCACTTCTAATTTTTCTCCACAATAGTGGGCTAATTTGGTATCCAACCAATCTATCTAATATTCTTCTAGCCTGCTGTGCATCTACGAGGTTCATATTGATAGCACGAGGCGATTTAATTGCACTTTTAAGCTTATCCTTAGTAACCTCGTTGAATTCGATCCGGCATGATGCACTAGGATCTACTCCTAGTAAATAGGCAAGGTGCCAAGAAATAGCCTCCCCTTCTCTGTCCGGGTCCGTTGCAAGCAGCACTTTGCCAGCAGTTTTGACTTCTTTCTTTAATTCCTTTATTAAGTCGCCTTTACCTCGTACGGAAATATACTGCGGGTCAAAGTCGTTATCTATGTCTATGCCAAGTTTACTCTTGGGCAAATCCCTGATGTGCCCTACAGACGCTACTACCTTATAGCTAGAACCCAGATACTTCCCTATAGTTCGCGCCTTAGCAGGAGATTCAACTATTACTAAAGTCTTTTTTGATGACAGTGATTTACTTGAAGTTGAAGACTTGGTTGTAGCTTTTTTTGCAATCGCCTTGGTTGATTTTTTTGTTTCTGTCTTAGTTGTTTTTTTAGTTTCTGATTTAGTTGTTTTTGTGCTTTTTTCAACTTTTTCTATCATTTGTATTTCCTTTTAATTTTACACGCATTTCATCTAGAATTCAGCGACAAATAATTTACCCATACTCGAAACAATTATGCCTTTCATTTCTAATACAGTTATAATTCCCGTAAGTTTAGCTACAGCAATATCGGTATGAGAATGAATATCATCAAAACTCATTTCGCCGTGTGTTATCAACACATCGAATATCTTTCTTTCATCCTCACCCATTTTGAGAATAATTGAATCTTTTATCTTAGGTGATTTATTCAAATCAAATAGTATATCCTCAGGAACTACAACGGGCATAGCTCCATCTTGCAACAACTTATTAGTCCCTAAGCTAAACGGGCTTGTGATGTTTCCAGGAACCGCATACACCAACCTCCCTGCATCGATAGCCATCTCCGCCGTAATCAGAGAGCCGCTCTTATAACCAGCCTCTATCACAACAGTGCTTGTGGAAAGTCCCGCTATGATTCTATTCCTCGCAGGAAAGGTGTATGGCATCGCTTTATATCCTTGTGGATATTCGGAAATCACGAGTCCTTTTTCACATATTTCTTCTTTTAATTTACGATTTTCCTTAGGGTAACAAAGATCTATTCCACATCCAAGCACAGCTATAGTCTTGCCCCCTACGTCCAATGCTGCTTTATGACATTCCATATCTATACCGCGAGCAAGTCCGCTTACAATAGTAATATCATTTTCTGCCAATGTCCCAGCAATTTTACGAGCTACATTTCTACCATATGCGGTACATTTTCTACTGCCTACTGTAGAAACGCATAAAGATTGTAACAAATTCAAGTCACCTATGCAATACAATTCACTTGGATATTTTGAAGTTTTTCTAAATTGATCTGGAAATTGTGCATCTTTTTCTGTAATTTTTATTATTTTCAAACAATTACTCTCCCTGTTTACACTCTCACCCTATATTGAATTGCTTCTGCAATGTGTTCACTTGTTACCATTTCGCTCTTTTCTATATCCGCTATTGTGCGTGCAACCATGAGCAACTTATTCAATTTGCGCGGATTGAGATGAAATTTTTCATACATATTTTGCAAAATGCACATTTCTTTTTGCGTCAATTTGCAAATGATCTTCAAATTTTTTTCATTTAAAGATCTTTGTGATTTTATTTTTAGTCGTTTCATTCTTTCTTGTTGAACCTCTCTAACTCTGAGAACAATATCTCTTATTTGCTTACTGTCCTCACTTTCTTCGCCATCCCATTCCGCGAACTTTACATTATCTAAAAAAATATGCATGTCTATTCTATCCAAAATAGGGCCTGATATTTTCTTTTTATATCTATCTATCTCATAATCCGTACATTTACACTCTATAAGCGGATCACCATAATACCCGCATTTGCAGGGATTTTGCGCGGCTACTAGCATAAAATCACACGGATATACATAATTCATGCCATTTCTAAAATGAGATACTGTTTTGTGCTCTATAGGTGTTCGCAAAAGTTCTATGACACTCGAATCAAATTCTCCTACTTCATCGAGAAATAATACACCATTGTGCGCTAGTGTGATTTCTCCCGCTTTCGGATTACCGCCACCTCCTATAAGCCCCCCTCTAGTTATCTTGTAATGGGGACTTCTAAATGGACGATTTTCTATAATAGGGATATCGGAATTCAACAAGCCAGACACTGAGTATATAATTGTAGTTTCTATCATCTCGTCATAAGACATTTGAGGCATTATCGTTATAATTCTCTCGGAAAGCATGGTTTTGCCGGTTCCTGGACTTCCAGTCATCAATATTCCATGCTTCCCCGAGACACTTACCGTAATTGCTCTTTTTGCACTATGCTGTCCTTTTATCTGACTAAAATCCAGCAATCTCTCTGACTCTAGTTCGACTTCATTCACTAAGAGAGCATCTTCATATGAATCTACTTTTGATAATCTCTCTGAATCTTTCACGTGATTTATTATATCTTTTATATGAGATGCACAATATATCGTCATACCTTTTACTAATCCGGCTTCTCTTCGATTTTCGCTCGGAATATACACTTCAGATATCCCCTCTTCTTTTAATCCAATAAGCATCGGCAAGACACCTGTTACACTACAAATATCTCCCTCGAGAGACAATTCCCCGATGAATGCTCTTTTTTTTCCTTTATCTTTGCATGAAGCATCATCCAAATCGTATTTTATTTCACCTACGGCCATCAGTATTCCCATTGCGATAGGCAAGTCGAAATGACTGCCTCTTTTTCGAATATTTGCAGGAGATAAGTTTACGATTACTTTTCCTTTCGGGTAATCTAAATCTATATTGTGGATTGCTGACCTAATTCTTTCCTTAGACTCTTGAATTGTAGTGTCCGCAAGGCCTACAACCTGAGTAATAGGCAATCCATGTGTAATATGAGTTTCCACGATGATCGGGACACCCTTCATGCCAGATAGTGATGCCGTATATATTTTAGAATACATATATTTCCTTTCTAATCTATATTAACAAAGTTATAGTTATAAATAATCACACCTTCTTATTCTAGTACATCAGTCTGATTATATTCTCGTGCCGTCCTATATTTAAAATGCACTGAAAGATCAAAAGGAATTGGGGAGATGATTGAGTTCTATCTCTATCACATCAAATCGCACATTCATATACGATGGTTTCTCTACGGACAAATACCACTGCGCGACCCTACGTATATTTGCCTGTTTGTTTTTAGTAACCGCTTCTGCTCCATTCCCCCAGATTTTACTAAGCCTTGTTTTAACCTCAACGAATATTATCTCCTCATTTTTCTGACATACAATATCTATTTCGCCAAAGGGCACGGCGTAGTTTGTAGCCGTAATTCTGTATCCTTCTTTTTCCAAAAATCTCTGTGCTGTATATTCTCCAATTCTTCCTAGCTCTTTATTATTCATAAATAACTTACACCCCTCATAGCTTTTCAATAATTCGAACTACATTGGGCAATGCATCTTGTCTTTAAATCATCGCAAGATTACATGTGCGCATTGTATAATAGCTTTAAATTACCACAAGTCTATGTGTATAAAAACAAGGGCATTAACAACATGTTGAAATTTGCCCTTGTTATATCAAAATTAAGATATTTTGTGTATATAAAAAAAGATGACTTTATAAAGTCATCTTAAAAAAATGCACATAGATTGCTTAGCTGACACTGGTCTTTGCCCCCACACTCGCCTTGATCCGGATTTTCCGGAGGACTTACTTCTAAGCTACGCCATGATCACTGTAGCATTCGGCTTACAGCTTACGTGGGTCCCTTTGCCCGTAGCTGGCATGGACTTTCAACCACAGACCTAAGCAATCTATATGCACATTTTACTTATTGGATTTCTATTCATCAAAATTGCATTTATCAATTTCAATAAAGTCAGTGTTACCAGAAGCAAATACAAGTATGTCTACAGTTTTTGCTCCCGCAAGCATCAAGACTCTCGCACACTCATTCACAGTACTTCCGGTAGTTAAAATATCGTCTATTAGCAATATATCTTTATTCCTTATAATTTCAACGACATGCGGTGAAACATCAAACACGTCTTTGACATTTTCCTCGCGCTGTATTTTAGTAAGACCTCTCATTGGATGAGTTTTCTTGTTTCGTTTAAGGCCTTGCCTAAGATGAACAAACCCATACTCCGACATATTTTCACATAGATATTTGGCAATTAACTCAGACTGATTGAATCCTCTCGACTTATACTTTTTGATATTAAGAGGCACATCTAAAACATAATCATATGTGACCCCCTCATACTTTAATTTATCCGCTAACATTTCGCTCAAATACGGCGCAATATAAGTATGTCCATCGTATTTGAGCGAGAATATAAGTCCCTGTTCATATAGACCATATTGAGTGCATACATACACATCTCTTATATATTCTATGTCAGTTTTTTTTAAAGTTTGAATTATTTCTTCTATAGGAGAATCACATTGGGATCCCATCTGCATGCTACTATTTTGCCAGCGTATATGTTCTAAACAATGCGAACACAGCGAATACGTCGAACTTTTATCTATGAGCTTATCACACGATATGCAATATAAGTTAGACGGATAAATAAATTCAAAAATTGAACCTACTACCTTGTTCATTCTTCAATATGCAACTGCGAGCTATTATGCTTGGGAAATTGCTGCATTAATGTCTCTTACCATAGCATCTGGATCGATACCATGAGCAAGACATCCTTCCTCAACATTTTCGAATCTTGCTGCAGCACAACCTAAACAGTGCATTCCGTATTTTTGAAAAACAGGCACTGCATCAGGATATTGCATTACTACATCTGTTATTCCCATGTTTTTTGTAATTTCTGCCATTTTTCACCTCATTTTCTTTTTTTATACTTTAAAATATTTTCATTTCGATTATACTCACGTTCTCTTCATTTGTCAATCGTAATGTAAATATATATCTTTAATTTGTCTATTTTTGTATAATTTGTGCGATTTCTGATTCTATTTTGTTTTCAATATTTCGTCAGATTCTTTTAGTAATTCAATTATTTTCAACTGTTGTGGACATATTTTTTCACACTTTCCACATGAAATGCAGTTATGTGCACGATTTTCTTCTTTTACTTCATTATATAAAACTCTCATCAAAAAATCATCACCGGTTCTTTTTATTGAATTGAAAAGGCTAAAAATTCGAGGGATCGGAATACCCACAGGACAATCATTGACGCAGTATTTGCAATCCGTACACGCCACCTGTTCTGAATTGGACAATATGTCTTGCAGATTTTTTACCATAGCTTTCTCTTCATCGTTAAGTGGCATAAATTCTCTAAATGTATTTATATTATCAGTAATGTGATTAATTGAGGACATTCCACTCAAAACCATTTCAACGTTAGGCAGAGACGCTGCATATCGAAGTGCCAATGAGGAAGGAGAGGCCGTGTGGCAATTTTGGTTTAGCACTTGCTCCATTTCTTCCGAAAGGGTAGACAAAAATCCACCTTTAATCGGCTCCATTACGATTATTGGGAGCATAGTATCGAGCAAAATTTCATATAACTCCCTCGAATAAATGACGTCACTATTCCAGTCAGCATAATTAACTTGAATCTGTACAAATTCAAAGTATTCTTTTTCCAATTTTAATATTTTCTTAAAATCCTCTGGGTTACCATGGTATGAAAAACCAATATGCTTTATATATCCTTCCTTTTTCTTTTTAGCCAGAAATTCGAAGCATCCATTATCCTTATAACAGTAATAATGTTCAATATCTTTAATAGAGTGGATCAAATAGTAATCAAAATATCCAGCTCCAGTCCTTTCTAGCTGCTCATTGAAGTAATTTTCTAAATCTTCCTCACTCTTTTTTTCTCCTTTTTTCACCAACATCTTAGTAGCAAGTGTAAATTTGGATCGGTCATATCTAGATATTAATACCTCTTTTGTGACAGCTTCCGAGCCTTCATACATGTAAGCCGTATCAAAATACGTAAATCCGTTATCTATGAATTCATCTACCATCTTTTTAATTTGTTCTTTGTCAAAATCTCCATCAATTTTTGGCAATCTCATCAATCCAAAACCTAGGTTTTTTCCATTTATTATCGACATTCTAATACCTCTCTTGAAAATTACTGATTTCTTATTTACTTTTTACTTCATTATGTAGATTATGACCTACGACAGCGTCTCATACATTTCTATTATTTTACTTCTTAATCCCGAATATCTATGAGACACTGTATTATTATCAATGATACGATTTGCGACTTGTGGATTACCAACCAGTACTACGCCATTTTTTGCCCTTGTGAGTGCAGTATACATAAGATTGCGTGTAGCAAGTAGTGGTGGATAGTAAGTAAGTGGGAAAATTACTACAGGAAATTCGCATCCTTGACTCTTATGCACTGTCATAGCATATGCTAGTTCGAGTTCCTCAAGCATCTCCAAGTCGTATGTAACATATTTTTGCTCATCGAAGATAACGGTAATTTTACCTCTCCCATTGTCAATTCTTTCGACTATACCTATGTCTCCGTTGAACACACCTTTCCCATTGCTTACTTGGCTATTTTGCTTTTCACTACCATGTGAAAAATACTCACCTCTATCACTTAAACTCCAATCATACTCATAACTTTCATTAGACTTATATTTTCTCCACTCGATGCCATAATTATTCTTAATCTGCATCACCTTATCGCCCTCTCGAAAAATTTTATCGCCAAATTTTTTTTCATTTTTCGTTTCTGATGGTGGATTCAAGGTTTTTTGGAGCACATTATTTAGGTTGATTATCCCCATCGCGCCTTTTCTCACTGGAGATAAAATTTGAATATCTGCAAGCGTCGACGTAATATCAAAGTAAGTATGGAGTCTGCCGCCTATCAATTCTAAGATAGTTGCGATAATGTCTTTTTCGCCTTTTCGATTGACGATAAAAAAGTCATTTTCCTGATCATTATAAATAGGATATTCCCCTCGATTTATTCTATGTGAATTTACTACTATGAGGCTCTCCTGTGCTTGCCGAAATATTTCTCTCAAAATAATAGTTTGAATTACTTCGCTGTCGATTATATCTCTTAAGACGTTACCTGCACCAACGGATGGAAGTTGATCGCTATCACCGACCAATACTACTCTCGTTCCCTCTTTTACAGCACTTAGTAACGCTTCCATTAACAACAAATCTATCATGGATGCCTCATCGATAATAATAACATCTTCCTCCAATGGGTTCGACTCATTGCGGCCGAAATTGAGTAATTCATCATCCGAAAATCCATATTCAAGTAGCCTATGTATAGTAGAGGCATTTTCTCCAGTGCTTTCTATGATTCGCTTTGCCGCACGTCCAGTAGGAGCTGCTATTGCAATTTTGAAGGCTTCTTCTTTATAAAGATTAATTATCGCCTTTATGATTGTAGTTTTTCCTGTGCCAGGCCCTCCTGTTATTACGGTGAATCCATTTGAAACGGTACTTCTTACCGCAATTTTTTGTTCGAATGAAAGGTCGATCCCTTTTTCCGCCTCGGTCTTTGTTATCAAACCATCTACATCAGAAAAAAACGGACGAAATTCAGCCTGAGCTATCTGCACAACACTATGTGCTACATTTTTTTCGGCAACATAATACGACCAAAAATACACGACTTCTACGCCATCTATTACATCCACAAATATTTTTCCCTCGATAACAAGTTCTGGCAAATGTTCACTTATTAACTCGCGAGAAACATCTATGAGTTCTCCTATTTTTTCTAATAGTTCATTTTGGGGAACATAGACATGTCCGTCATACAAATATACTTGTAATCCATATAGTATAGCACTTTTTATTCTATGTGGTGACGTTTCTTCTATTCCAACATTTTTCGCTATTTCGTCGGCCTTTTTAAATCCGAAACCTCCGATATCATCGATCAATTTATATGGATTTTCTTCCAGAATTAAAATTGTTTGCGCGCCATACGTTTCATACAACTTGTATATGTGCTTTATACCCACACCCATCGATTGTAAGTGCATAGAAATTTTTGAAAACTCAATCTGCGTGATGTATGATTCATGAATTTTCTTTGCTTTTTGTTTCCCTATTCCATTTACATTGCACAGCTTTTCCATATTATTTTCTATAATCTCAAAAGTATTTTCACCAAATTCTTTCACAATAAGTCGTGCAGTTTTTTTGCCTATACCCTTTATGACTCCAGAACCTAAAAACGTTTCTATCGCATCGGAATCTTCCGGCATGAGTTCTTCATATCGCTCAAATGAGAACTGCTCTCCATATTTTGCGTGAGATTTGTAGATACCAGTTAGTTTATATTTTTTTCCAATTTCACAAAAAGGAATGGAGCCAAGCACCGTGATTATATCGCTTTCTGTTTCTATCGTCGCTATAGTAAATCCATCTTCCTTCTTTTGGAATCTAATATCTACTATGACTCCTTTAATACTCTCCTGCATTATGCACCTCAAGGAAAAATATTTCCATTCATATTATATTATTACATAAAAAAATCACTCGTTGTCCAAAAGATAGTTGAATTCCTCGAGTGATTTTGTGATTACTTAAAAAGAGTGACACTGCTCATAGCCATAGCAATCTTACTATTTGCAAACTTTTTCGCCTGTTTTAGTAGCACCGCCCTCTGGTTGTTGATGGGATTTTTGTGAACTACATCAGTCAATTTAAAAAGGACGAGTTCCGCTTTTTCACCTTCTGCTATTCCCTCATTAATGATATCATCCAAGGTAACCGCCAAATCCTCAATGAATACAGCTTCTTTGAAACGAGTGATTTCATCCATATGATAATTACGAGCTTCAATTTTTGTAGTACTGTGATCAAAAACAATTCTTTGAGCCTTGCTCAAGTTGTGAACATAGTTGTATTTTTCAAGTCCATGATCCCTAAGATATCTTTTGAACAGTGTTCTAGTATTCAAAAATTGTATATTAATAATTTCGTTGATTCCCTCAATTAAATATTCTTT
>CAYJGJ010000003.1:0-45576 GCA_964370025.1 uncultured Oscillospiraceae bacterium | reverse complement strand
TTGTTTTGTAGTCTCATCAAAATTCAATCTGTCTACCGCACGTAATGCCCTGTTTTTATTTAGTATAGAAAAAAGCAGTCCCCATCGTCTAGTAACTACAGGCTTCGTTTTATCGATATTTTCGCAAAGAATATAAAAATCTTGGATTTCTCTTGAACTCATTTTTTCGCTGACTTCTTCCCCAAATATTACGGCCATAAGACCGGTTTCGGCGAGCATATTAAGTCCTTTTCCTGCCTTTTCAGACGTCAAAAGCTTTTCCATTTCATTTCTAATTTCATCTACACTGACATCGTTTAGTGCACTCCAATTTCTAACGATTGCATCCTTGACAGAATCATCCAATTCGTAGTCAATTATTGAAGCATATCTGATTGCATGTAACATTATTACTGGAGTTTCTTGGCAGGCTTTATCGGCATCTGAATCGAAGTAAAGAGTCGTCTCATTTAGATCTTTATACCCTTCTACAATATCGGCACACTCTTCCCCTTCTATTTTTTTAATAATGCTTGCTGCATTACTTGGGATTTTTATCATTTACTTTCACCTTATTCCAAATGATAGATAATACTTTATAGTCCGCTTATTTCACTATTTTGCAAATTCGCTACTTGCTTTATACAATTTTCTATTGTCTAAAGACCAAATTTTATCAGTAAATCCTCTTTCTCCCGTATCTCTCAACGCTTGTTCCATATCATACATCTTCGCATCTATCATATCTACGTGATGAAGTATCTCAGCCTCTGGGAACAACGGTTTTTTCGGGCTTCCGAACTCAGGTTCATAATGATGAGACAGTATCATGTGTTCTAACATAATCATCTTTTCATTTGGAACTCCTAATGACATCGCCACCTTATCAATATGTTTAATCCCTTGCACAATATGTCCGAGCATTTGTCCTTCGAAAGAATATTCTGTAGCAATTCCAAGCTCCGTCGAGTTTATTTCGTTTATCTTTTGGATATCATGCAATACAATTCCAGCCACAACTAAGTCTTTATTTAGATTCCGATATATCTCACATAGAGCAACTCCACTCATTAGCATTCTCTTTATGTGATAAAGAAGACCACCATATTCAGAATGATGCAATCTCAAAGCTGCGGGGTAATACATCATTTTCTCTTTGAATTCATTTAAAATATGAAGCACTAAATTTTTTATATCATTATCTTTTATTAAATCAACCTGCGAGATAATATATTTGTACATTTCTTCTGGATTTTCAGGTGACGACTTCACAAACTCCATTATTTGCATACCATCCGCATCGACCGCTTTGCGTATGCGATTTATCTTCAATTGCTTTTGCCCATTCCATTCGGAAACTTGTCCTGCTATCTTTACGATTGTGCCAATGGCATTATCATCTGCAAGTGAAATATCAAAATCCGAGAGCTCCCATTTTTTACAATTTACTTCACCTGAATTATCTCCGAGAATCAAATCCATATAATTTTTATTATTTGAACCAGTTTTTATAGAAATTGCTTTAATAACAAAAAAATCGACTACTTCAATGCCAACTTCTAAATTGTTTACATAAATTTTTTTATTTTCCATTAAGGGGTATATCCTTTCTGATATTTAACGTGAAATAGTGATTACTTAACGGCCTCATCGCTTCTATCATAAATTGTAAATGTATTTTTGCCTTTATTCTTTGAAAGATATAAGGCTTTGTCGGCAGCTTCGAATAGCTCCTCGTATGTTCTGCCATTTTTTGTAGCAGTAGCTATCCCTACAGAGGAAGATATTTCAACAATATCTCCCGTATTGCTATTATATGTTTTTTGCATAGCCTTACAAATGCGATTAGCTATACGAATTATGCTATTTTCAGGAATCTCATTTAAGATAAATGTGACGAATTCGTCTCCACCAAATCTACCTAATATATCATCGTCTCTAAATATATTTTTTATTTCTTCATATATTTCTACGAGCACCTTATCTCCGAACGAATGGCCTATTTCATCATTGATACTTTTGAAATTATCCAAATCAATAATAAAAAGTGTTCCCGTTTCCTTTTCCGCAAGATGCGAATTCACTCTGGTTGCTACTGAATTTTTGTTATATGCACCAGTCAACACATCTCGTTCCGCCCTCGAAAGTAGTGCGAATTCTTTTTCTTTTTCATTAGTAATTTCATCTAATGCAATTACTGACACGATATCGTTCGTTTCCGGATCCAAAAAACTATTGATACTCATCTGATACCAAAGATATGGTGATTCATCGTCTGCTGCATATGTAACAATTTCCCCATTGTCAAAGTGAATTTTCTTTGATCTATAGTCAAAAGTCAATTCCCTCAACATATGATTGAAGGAATTCGTTATATAATGGGAGTCAATCTTATCTAGCATAGGACGATCTTCTTCACACGTTAGTGGTTCAAAATTAGCTTTATAAAAATCTTCTAAATTCAAATTTTCGTCTATTCTCATTTCGACAGAATTTATCATAGCACGCTTAACATAATCATTTGTGGCATTGTATTCAATGACGACATCGGAAAATCCAAAAAACGATTCGAACAGCAAGTTTGAATCATCCAACTTCTTCTCGAGTTCTTTAATGATATCTTGATACTTATCAGTCATTACAAGTTTAAGCATAAACAACAAGAACATATAGAATATAATCATAAATATAACTGTAATTACAATTTGATACGTAATGAGTGTTTCACTATAGTTTTCATACAAAAACATAGAGGAATTATAAACGCTAAACAATGTAACTACAAATATTGTAATAAAAATAAATTTTAGCAATAATTCATTAGAAAGTATCGCTTTTATGTATTTAGGCTTAAAGACTACTATGCACAACAATAAAACAACGATATGAATTATTAGGGTAAGCAAAGATGAATGCCATAATAAGGTTTCATCTCTAATTAGTTCTTGTAGGGAGTATTCGAGCGCAATCGCAGATGCGCTTATCGTAATTGCTCTTAATGAATAAAAGTGAAACATTATGATAACTGATATAGCAAGGTTAGCAAGAAGAGTGCTCTTAAATAAAATTCCAATTTCGATTGTAAAAAGAACAAGGAAAACAAGATATGCAAGCACCTGGCTCTCACCTAGCATTTGCAAAAATAGTGGGGAAAGGGTAGCATTAAAGACGGCAAAAACAAATGTGAAAATCCTTGCCACACGCATATTTTCTAAGAATCGATACGAAAGAAAAAATGAAAGTGCCGAATGAATAAATACTATTATTAATGAAACTATTACCACTGTATGTCCTTCCTTCTAGAGTATTATCATCTCACGAATCAATAATTATCCCTATTATATCTCAATGAAAGTAAAGACAATTATATTTGCAAATCACGTCTATTATAGCAAATTCCGCCAACAAATAATACAACAATATAAATAATAACATATATACTTACACTGACAAGTAATCTATCACTCAATGCTATTGCATCTTGTACATTAAGAGTAATGAATGGAGAAAAGTAAAGAAGTATTTCGCCATCTTTTTCCAAAAGCTGCCCCAAATATCCTACCATGTAACTAACAAGTACTACCGCAGCAGCAGTTGCTCCTGTACCTATTTTCGCACTTATTCCCGCTATCATCAAGGCGATTGCGCCGAAAAATAATGGTGGGAAACTCACAATTTTAGCTGAAGTTATTATATCGGACAACACAAAAGTTTCTCCTCCACCAATAAATCCGCAGGCAATTACCGAAATAACTGCAGATGTAAGAACGATAGCAATAGCAATAGTAGATGTTAAATACTTTGAAATATATATCTCAAGCCTACTTACAGCAAGTGCATTCAAAAATTCTATAGACTTGCTCTTTTCTTCTCTTGATATCAATCCCGCCGAAAAAGTAGCTGCAAAAATTGAAACTGCGACCAGAATCAACGAATATATTATACCGTAATAGTTAATATAATCTGACATATCGGTCAAATCTTCCATTCCTACAAACTGCATGAATGCGTCAGGCATCGCCTCAAACTTGACAGTCGCGATGTCTTGAATTGAAGGAAATAATATCATGTACAGCGTCATAATAGAAAAAATAGCTACAGTCCATCCAATAATAGTTTTCCTTGTAGTTAGCAAATTAAATCTACATAGTTTATATATATTTTTAAAATCAATAGTTTTCATACGCATCTACCCCCGACTTTTACTTGCGTTACTTATAGTATGAAATAAACTCGTCTTCAACAGTTTTCGATTTAATCTCCAAGTTATCTAATTCGATTTTTGAAAGTGCTTTAATTAATTCATTTATATCTTCTTCATTTTCGAAACTTACAGTTTCTCCACTCTTGGTGGTGTATGTGACAATTTGTTTATGATTTATTTTGACGTCTTTCATGTCAAAATAGTCAACTATTTCACCAGAGTTAATAATTGCGACTTTGTCGCAGTACTTTTCGATTTCTGAGAGATTATGACTCGACAAGAATATAGTTTTACCACCTTGTTTTTCTTTCAATAGCAACTCAAAGAACTTGATTTGCATAAGAGGATCTAGTCCATTAGTCGGTTCATCAAAAACAATAAGTTCGGCATCCTTGATAAATCCTTGAATAAGTGACAATTTTTTTCTATTCCCAAAGCTAAGCTCATTTATTTTTTTTGACAAATCCAGCTCAAAATATTCGGCGAGAGTTTGCATTTCTTCCTTAGATGTATCGGTAAAGCCTAGAGCAAAATATAGTAATTTTTCGCATGTAATATTCTCATAAAATGCGGACTCACTGGGAACATAACTAACTATACTTTTTATTTTTTTCGTATCTTTTTGGCTGTCCAATCCGACTAATTTAATCGTTCCTTGCGATGGATTTATCATGTTGAACATTGTCCTAAGTGTCGTGCTTTTGCCGGCGCCATTTTTACCAACAAACCCTACGATCAAGCCTTTTTCAACGGACAAATCAATCTCTTTTACAGCTCTAAAATCACCGTATGACTTAGAAAAACCACTGATATCGATTGTATTCATAATTCCCTCATTAATTTATTCTTCCATTTAATTATCTTAAATTTTTATTGCATTAGTAATACTACAATTCTGTTTCTTTTTCGAATGTAAATTTTTCAATTTGGTCATATGATGTTCTCTGCAAAGAGAAATCGCATTTTTTAGCATCATCAATCACAATGCCTTTTTGTGAAGCTATGTCTCTCAAAATATTCTCCGCAAGCCATGGGTTTTTTGCAAATATCGGCCCCAAACAATTGGAAAAAATAAAATTTCTTTCTTTATATCCTTCGCTGTCACTTTTGTTGTTGCCATAACCGTATTTTATATTTCCAAATTCTTTGGTTTCATGGTCTAACTTGATGTCTATCATCTGTATTTGCGAACCACAAACATTGTATCGCGTATCATTGATGCTGCATTCGAATATTATATCGTCTCCATAAGGTTGACTTAGTTCTTTCGATATTCCTGGAATTACTCCAAGTCCCTCCATTTCAGACTTGTCGTTTCGTATTACCTTACTAGTAAATATTGCACCTGTAGTTCCTATAACAATAAAATATTTATCTTTTTGTATGTATTCTATCAGATTATTTTTCTGTGAACATAATGCCTTGGTCACTCCTCCGAGATGAGTAAGTTCTGCTGGAGATATCAAAATAATATCCGAGTTATCAAAATCTATCTGTTCAGATAAATGATCAATTCTAACGATATCGGTGCTCAGCCCTAACTCAGTTGCTATTTTTTCAAATGCCCAAATATTCCCTCTATCTCCGTGTAGATTGCATATATCTGGGTATAAGTATGTCAAATTAATAGTTTGCGACATAGTACCACCTTTCGCAAGTGCTAGTTTTTGCAGATAATTAATGATTTATATTATTTTCTATATCAAAATTGTCAATAGATGTCGCATATGAAGTAGTTATTTATCGTTCTTACAACTATTCATTCATATCGTTTATAAATTTCTTCATTTCAAAAAAAGATTTTAGCCACGTAATAAGATATACTTGAGATACATCATACTTATCTAACTCACCAAATATTTCCTCTGCATCGTCAGTATATAGGACTTTCACTTTTTCGCTGTTTTTTTCAAAGGTAAAACGATTCGCTACGTCATACGCAATCGGTTTTCCAAAACAAATTATCTTTTCTATGTTGGAATCCAATAGTTTTTCTACATTACAATCATAAGCATAAAAAGTATTCGTATAGTGAGGGATAAAATCTACTACAGTCATCAATCCCAGAAGGAGCACTTTTTTACTTTCATCTTCCGCAACTACATCAAATGATGATTGAAGAGTCTCGGGATTTTCTTGTTTTATTCTAATGTAATGAATTTCTTTATCTTTGTATTTAAATGTCTCGGTTCTTCCTTTTTGATTTACGAAGGTGCTCAATGATGATGCTATCTTATCGTTTGAAATACCCAAATCAGACAAAAGAGCAACCGTGAGCGAATAATTGTAAAGCATAAAACTCTCAGTGTATGGCATATGGAAAACTTGGCCGTACATCATAAACTCCTGATTTTCGAAGTCAATTGAATCAATCATGTTTTCGGTAATATTCGGAGCAAACCCGCATGATTTGCACGAATAACGACCTACATTATCCAAGTTATAATGTTCAAACGAGAGTCTTGAGGAACATTTAGGACATGGCAATGTAACATCGAGGAATCCAGTTTTAATAAAACTCTGTTCATGCTTATTGATACCAAAGTAAACAACTTTATCCGCACATTCCCCTAGCGCCTTTGTTCTCGGCTCGTCGTTGTTAAGATAAAGTGTCATGTCGCTTTTTATCGCGTTCCGAATTTTTCTTACAATGTAATCGGGGTCACCATTTCTTTGAACTTGATCTTTTTGGATATTTGTTACTACCAGATTTTTGGCCGGTATTAGATCTAATATATTTTTTAGGTATCTTTCATCGGCCTCAAATACAAAATAGTCCGCATCCAATTTCCCATATATGCTGCATGCCTGTAGCAATGTAGTAGTTATTCCTGATGTCAGATTGGCCCCCTCTAAGTTTGAAACAACCCTGTATCCCGAACTTTTTAACCCGTGTACCAACATGTTTACTGTCGAAGATTTACCATTCGTGCCAGTAACGACAAATACATTGCTATAGTTTAAGCCTTTAAATTTCTTTGGAAGATTTTCATCAACTTTAAGCATAATTTTGCCTGGAAGGGTTGTTCCTCGTTTTTTACCAAGTAGCTTCGAGACTATACTTATTAAAAAAATGATTAATTTCCCAAGAACAGCCTTGAATACGATCATCGTTTCCTCCCTTTGTTATCCAATAAATTATACTATTTTTTAATAAGATTATCAAGTGAATATGTATTATCACTTATTTCTCTTGCGCACCGCCTCGGTAAGCAAATATTCAATTTGGCCATTGATAGATCTAAATTCATCCTCCGACCACCTAGCAATACTATCATAAAGCTGTTTCGATAACCTTAATGGTATCTGTTTCTTGGGTGATTCGGATGTTTTGTCCTTCTCCACATTCTTATCAAAATCATTTTTTTCGATATTTTTCACTTTGAAATCATCTCTCATGCTTCTAATATATACTTCCAGAGTTTACTATAGGTTGAGCATCTTTGTTTCCACATAGAACAACGAGTAAATTCGAGACCATCGCAGCCTTTCTCTCTTCGTCCAAATTCACTACTTCCGTTTGGTTCAATTTATCAATCGCCATTTCGACTATGCTAACTGCTCCATCTACTATCATTTTCCTTGCATCTACTACCGCACTCGCTTGTTGTCGTTGCAACATTACTGCTGCAATTTCAGGAGCATATGCGAGATATGTAATTCTTGCATCTACTATTTCAAGTCCAGCAGCAGATACTTTTTCTTGTATTTCATTTTTTATTCGTTGCGCAACAATTTCACTCGAACCTCTTAGTGATCCTTCATCAGATACTCCATCACCTGTTGTATCGATATTTTCTGAAGCATCGTATGGATAAAGTCTTACGATATTCCTAAGGGATGCATCACATTGAAGTGATAGATATTCTTTGTAGTTTTCAACTGTAAAAACAGCTTTAGCTGTATCTACAACACGCCAAATTACAGCAATACTTATCTCTATAGGATTGCCTAAATAATCATTAATCTTCTGCTTATTATTACTAAGCGTCATCTCTTTTAGAGAAATCGATTGCTCTTTCTTAAGTGCTATATTCACTGCTCCAGTAGCAGGATCCACTATAGATTTTTTTGCAGTTTGAATATCTCCGCTTTGCTTTAACGATGTATCAGCGGCAGGATTAAATTTAGAACAAAAAGGATTTACCATATAGAATCCAGCTGTGTTAATGGTTCCCTTATATTTTCCGAACAAAAGTAATACAATCGCTTCATTCGGTTTCACAAGCTTAAGGCCAGGTAGCGGAATCCACCACAAAAGCCAAAACAATATTATCGGCCATGGAAAAATATAATTAGATACTAATAAAATAAATACTGCAATGCTAAAAAATAAAGATAGCACTAATAGAATTAGGACAGGTAACCCCTTTATAGGTTTTAAAACAACTTCTTGCATTTTGAACTCCTTTACCTTTACGGTTACAAATTTTACTTCAATTTTATCATATTATTATGATATCAATATGATATCATCACCCACAGAATATGTCAAGTATTTTTATATTGTAGAATACACTTTATAAAAATCCAGATGATTACAAGAAAAGAACATTCCGAGATAATCGCATCCGTAGCTTGACTTTTCAATATAGACAAAGTAAAATTTAAAAAAGAGATTAGCACTGTAATTATTTAATTCCAATATGCAAAATATGAATATAATAATTTTATTGTAAAACTTGCTACATAATTTGCATGTTGGAAATATAGTAATTAGGAAATGAGAGAGAATTATGGAATTTGAAGCAAATAAAGTAAAAGAATCTATTGTGGAATGGGTTAGAAACTGGTTCGAACAAAATGGACCGAATTGCAATGCAATAATTGGAATATCAGGTGGCAAAGACAGTTCTGTAGTTGCAGCTATATGCGTCGAAGCGCTAGGAAAAGATAGAGTAATTGGAGTACTAATGCCAAACGGTGAACAATCAGATATAGATGTATCCCAAAAGCTCGTAGAACATTTAGAAATCAAAAACTACACGATCAATATACGAAAATCGTATGATGGGATCATGTCTGAGATAGACAATGTAATACCATCAATAGAAAATGCAACGATTGTCAACCTCCCGGCAAGACTTAGGATGTCTACACTGTATGCAATAGCGCAGTCTTGTAACGGTCGAGTAGCCAACACGTGCAACCTATCTGAAGACTGGGTGGGGTATGCAACTAGATACGGAGACGCCGCAGGCGACTTTAGTCCACTATCACAACTCACAGTTACTGAGGTAAAAAAAATAGGAAAAGCCGTAGGTCTTCCTTCTCTGTTTACCGATAAAGCGCCCATCGACGGGTTATGCGGTAAAACTGATGAAGAAAACCTCGGCTTCACATATGATACTTTAGACAAGTATATCAGAACAGGCGTATGTGAGGATGAATCGACTAAGCAAAAAATAGACAGAATGCATGCCCAAAATAAATTTAAACTTTTTGTCATGGATTGCTTTAAATATGAACTACCGGATCATTGCTTATTCAAGCGGAACAATGAATAACCCGATCATTATAAATAGTTTACACGAAGAGAGCGGAACAATAAATACAACCTCTATACTATTGTTACACAGTATAGAGGTTATTTATTTTACACATATTCCTTTTCCTTTATCGATACGTTTTCTGAGAAAGTTGCGACATTTCCATACATATCGATTGCACTAGCTATTACAGAGTTTGGATATTCTCCTGAGTTATCCGATAGCCCCGTATGAACATCATAATCCACATCACTATCATCAAATTCCAGCGATTCGACTCCAGAAAAATCATATGCGGTGATATAATCCGACCATCCATTATAATCGCTATCATTTTCATCTATGACAATTGAACCAGAGGCACTTGAAAAAATAATTGCAAGACCGCCTACTTCATATGTCAAGTTAATCGTAGTTCTTTCGAAATCAACTGATTTGCCAATTAGATTTGTTAAATTCGACAGGAAGGAAACTCCCGGAAAATAAGAAGATGCAAAGGAAACGAAAAATAGACCCGTTGCAACAGAAATTACCAATATAATAGCTGATACCATAAATATTTTTCTTTTCTTCTTTTTTCTTTCCATGTATGAGTTATTATTATCAAATGGCTGCTGATTATTAGCGGTGGATCCTTGTGCGGTTGCTTGCGGCATATCAGTTTTCGGCATAGAAGCAGGGCTTGCAACGTACACAGACTGTTGCATTTCGCTATTTTCTAGACTAGTAGCTTGCGGCATAGCAACAGGACTTGCTATATAATCTACTTGTTGTGTTTCTTTATTCTCAAGAGAGTCAGTTACAGCTGTGTCATTAGAAATTACAATACTTTCCCGCAGTTGTTCGTCTTCTTTGCTATCACTCATATGCGCACCCTTAACACTTGAGTGTTCTATCTTCGCACCACAAGCACTGCAGTATTTTACATTTTCTGGAAATTTACTTCCACACTCCACACAAAACATGTGGAATCTCCTTTTATGAACCCTTAAAATGGTATTTACATTTTGCTCATTGCTTCTTCGTCTGCAACAACTACTACATTTGGATGGAGTTGTAATATAGATGCTGGCACTTGTGGTGTAACAGGTCCAGTTAATGACTTCTTAAGTATTTCCGCCTTGTCTTTTCCGCTAACTACAAGCAACACTTGCTCCGCAGCCATGATAGTTCCAATTCCCATTGTGTAAGCAAATCGTGGAACATCTTCTTCCCTAGCAAAGAATCTCTTATTCGCTTCAATTGTGCTTGCTTGAAGTTCCACGCAGTTAGTTCCAACAGAAAAAGCATCTGCAGGTTCATTAAATCCAATATGACCATTATGACCTAGTCCCAACAGTTGAATATCTACTTTGCCCATCGCTTTCATAGTTTCATCATATTCTTTACACGCCTTTTCGCTATCTTCCAATGTACCATCAGGCAGTTTTGTATTGTCCGGTTTAATATTAACATTCTTAAAAAGATGTTTATTCATGAAATAATAATAACTTTGATCATTTTCCTTCGATAAACCTTTGTACTCGTCAAGGTTTACACTTTTTACATCGCTAAAGTCGATTTTTCCTTCTTCGAACTTTTTAACAAGACTTGCATATAATCCCTCAGGAGTAGATCCTGTCGCAAGACCTAACACGCAATTTGGCTTAGATATAATTTTTGCTGCTATTATTCTTGCTGCTTTTTCACTCATATCTTTATAATTTTTCTCTTTTAATATCTTCATTGTTTTCCTCCTATTATCAAATTATTAAACAAAAAGACTTATTATTATATCACATAGTCACATGACGTGCAACTGCCTTTGTAAATATCACAGGAGGAAATTTGCGAGGAATTTTAAAAGGCGACCTAGCGGCCGCCTTTTAAATTAAACTTTGAGAACATCTAGAATTTGTGAAATATTCTTTTTGCCAAAATGAACTTCATCATCATTAATTATCATGCAAGGCACACTCATAACATTGTATTTTTCTTTAATATCTTGAAAATACCCTATATCTATTATGCTTGTGTTTACATTATCATTGAGCGAAGCAATTTTTACTGAAGAAGTAACTACTTCTGGACACATTGTACAAGATAAAGTAATTAGTACTTTGATATCGAGTGGGACATTGGAGTTTTTAATGCGTTCTTGTATTTCTGAGTCAATAGTAACGCCCGGTCCGGATACATTGTACAACGCAATGATAAACGAATTAAACTCATGTCCTCCTGGCATAGCATAGAATTTAATTCCACTAGATTTACCATCCCCGAAGAATAATTCCATATGCGGCGATTCGTTATTATCAATATCCTTCACTTCGCATACAATTTTGTCAGAAATTCCTTCTAGTTCATCAATAAATGATTTAAACTGAAATCCTAAGTCTGAATCATCAACCACGGCTTTAACGATCACCTTAGATTCAAATTTTGCAAATATTGGCAACAATTGCTCTTTAATTTCATCACTGATGAATTTATCGTCATCTGTAGAAGAATCATGAGTTGAATTTGATGAAGACGTTTCTTCTTTATTTGCTGATTCATGTTTAACTTCTTTTGCAGAAACTTCAAACGCTGGAATTTCAAGCTTACTGTGGAGTGATTTTACATATTTTTCCGCCGAAGTAGCCGCTGTTGCCCCGTCAGAAACCGCAGTAACAATTTGTCGCAAATCTTTTATACACACATCACCGGCCGCATATACTCCATCCACATTTGTTCTTTGCTTCATATCAGTTATGATATATCCATCTTGGGTGCGAACCTTGTCTCCTAGCCATGAAGTGTTGGGAGAATATCCAGCAAATACAAATACTCCAAATCCATTTTCATGTTTCTTCTCATAAATTTCACCGGTTGCGTTGTTTCTCAACTTGATTGTGTTGAGTACATTTTCTCCAGAAACAGATACGATTTCGGTATTATAATTGATAGTAATTTTTTCCTCTTCATAGAGTTCATCCGACGCCGTTTGCGCACACGAAAATTCATCTCTTCTTACTATCATATCTACCGTCGAAGCATATTTAGTCAAAAAGATACCTTCCTCTACAGCAGCAAACCCACCGCCCACTACATACACAGGCTTGTCTGTAAAAAACTCTCCATCACAGGTCGCGCAGTACGCAACACCTCTTCCCTGATATTGTTCTTCTCCTTCAAAGCCTACTTTCTTAGGTGATGCTCCTAGTGCTAGAATAATGCCTAATGTGCGAAATTCGCCAGCGGAGGTTTTTACAATTTTTATATCTTGCTCCAGATCGAAATCATGCACTTCACAAATTTTGAATTCAGCACCAAATGATTCAGCTTGCTTGAACATGTCATTAGTAAGTTGCTTTCCACTCGTCCTAAAAATTCCCGGATAATTCACTACTTCATCTGTAATGGTAATTTGTCCACCCAATTTTTCTTTTTCAATCACGAGTGTTTTATATTTTGCTCTCGACATATATATAGCGGCGGAAAGTCCCGCAGGACCGCCGCCAACTATAATCATGTCATAAATATCATCATATCTATTATCCATAATTTATTTTCCCATTGCATTCAAGAACCAAAGAGTTTTGTCATAATGTCCTAGATGATCTTCCATCATACCTACTACATCGAATTCATCCTCAGCATCCGCAACTTTTCTCAAATCAAAAGCTGCTTTTCTCATTTGCTCAAGATCTTTTTTTGCGATTTCTAACCCCTTAGCCGTAGGAATTTCCTTTGATGCTAACTCTTCAATTGTAGAAGCAGCTAAGTATTCCTTTAACGACGCATACGGTGTTTCACCTTTGATTTTAATAAGCTCCGCAACTTCATCAATAACCTCTGCATAGTTATCGTATAATCCTTCTAGGTATTCGTGCACTGCTTTGAATTGTGGTCCAACTACATTCCAATGCAAATTATGCAGTTTAATATACATTACTCCCGCATCAGCTAAATATTTGTTTAATCCTTCATATATCTCTTTTTTCATTTTTACTCTCCTTTTATTGAAAACTACATGTTTATATAAATGGTTCACTTCATTTTCATACTAGTATATCTAAAGTTGCATGGCAAATAATTAAATTTGTCCTACTAAGTCAAGGCTAGGTTTAAGTGTTTTAGCACCCGGTTTCCATTTTGCCGGACAAACCTCATCGCCGTGTTCTGCCACAAATTGCAAAGCTTGAATTCTTCTAAATAGTTCATCAGCATTTCTTCCAACATTACCAGCTAGCACTTCATAAGCTACGATTGTTCCTTCAGGATTGACTATGAAGGTGCCTCTCTCTGTCATGCCATCAGCTTCTATCATTACTTGGAAATCCCTTGCTAACGCACCAGTTGGGTCTGCTAACATCGGATACTTGATTTTTTTGATAGTTTCTGACGCGTCATGCCATGCTTTATGCACAAAGTGAGTATCGCACGACACAGAATAGATTTCGCAATTTACTTTTTTGAATTCATCGTATTGATTTGCTAAATCTTCTAACTCTGTGGGACAAACAAAAGTAAAATCCGCTGGATAGAAGAAGAACACACTCCATTTACCCATCACATCCGACTTTTTGATGTCTTTAAACTCACCATTAACATACGCTTTTAAATTAAAATCTAAAATTTCTTTTCCAATCATTGACATAACTAATCTCCTTTTCTAAACTATAAATATATTTACTTCGAACATTTTTCACAACTACCATAAAAAGTTACTTCATGGTTATTAACGCTAACTTTTCCTAACTCCTCAGCCTTTTCGTTAAGTTCACCAAACGGTTCCATAAGCAGATCACTTACTCCTCCACACTTCTCACATATGAAGTGATAATGAGGTGCAATTCTAGCATCGTATCTTATCGATCCATCCTTTGAGTTGATCTTGATAGCTTCACCAAGATCGACGAGCAAATTTAGATTCCTATAAACAGTACCTAAACTAATATTCGGAAAGTCTTCTCTTAATTTAAAATAAACATTGTCGGCAGTAGGATGCTCTACCTGAGAAACTAAATATGCCTTAACTGCTTCGCGCTGTTTGCTATATTTTATTGCTGCCATACCCCACCTCTTTTTTAATAATAGTAATTGTTACTATTATTATTTTAGCAGAACCTATATAACATGTCAAGATGTTTTTTATTTTATTTTTACTGTTTATTATATTTTTAGGTTATTTATATCACTGAGAAAATAGAAAATCAGAACATGTGAATAGATAATAGAGTGTGACTGTAATAATAGAACATCCTAGCTTCGCTTCGTATTCAACTAAAAAAGCCGTGTTAGCAATGAATAACCCCTCACCTCATTAGATAGAAATTCTTACTATCAACTTGATGTTGCTTTTCATGCTTACACGGTTAAATTTAAACGCATGTCATTTATTTTTTATATTAGCATCAATTACTTTTCTAGTACAACAAATTTGCTCTAATTGAAAGGTAGTCGCTTTCTCTATAATTTTTGATCCTAAATTCATTCCTTCCTACAGGGCCAAAATATTGAATTCCTATATTTCCAATTCCTCGTTTTTTCTTAAAAATAGAAGTATTATATGACACAGTCTCAGTTCTGAATACCTTAAGAAATACCGTTCTACAAGAAAATCCACCTTTGATAAAGCTAATCGTCTCTTTCCCTAAGCTCATTTTTTCCATCTTGTACTTTAAGATGCAGCTTACGATATGTGCAATACAAACTAACATACTCAATATAATAAATACACTATATAAAATATTGATTGGATCGTTAATATATAACCATAACGAGGTGCCCAGTAGCCCAACAGAGAAAATAGATGCGAAGTTATAGAAAAAATATCTAAGAGTACCCTCTTTTTGGCGAGTATATTCTGACTCCAACTTGACATCTGGGATCGCAAATGACATTATTTGCTCAATATCAGCCTTTTTACCAATAGGAAATAAGATAACCTTGAACTCATTTTGCGTGTCACCGTATCCAGAAACAAGTGCCTCTACGGTGTAATATCCAAAGATTCTCATCATCATTGACTGTCTAAGAGCTACACCGGATATTTTCTTATTCGACAAAGTAATTACTTTTTTGTTTAGCAATCCATATTCAATTTGCAAAGATTTGTCACTTTTTTTAATCGTAAAATTAGCATATTTAACAAGAAAAGTCACGATTGAAGCAACTACAGACACTAAATAAAATGCAATAAAAATCCCTACTATTATTATAAATGCTATCAAAAACACATACCATGAAATTCCCTGTAAATCTAGATCAGAAACAAATTCCGCATATTCATCCACTTGCTCGCTAGCAAACATTTGATCAATAAAGTCTACAAACAAGTCCGGAATCAATTGCAACAAATATAACAATGGCATAAGAGGGAGAAAAATATACTGTATTTTTTTTTCGAGAATACCGAGTATAATTATACTTTTTATTGGCGCTTTTTGCTCAATATAAGAACTATCCTGCGGAGTATATGTTTTTATTCCTGAGTTTACATCTAGTTCTATGCCATTCTCATGCGGCGAAAAACTGATATTTGCAGTTGAATTAGAAACTCCGGAAGAAATCTCATTAGATTGTGAACTTACACTCATTTTTCTATTTCGATTTGCCACTAGTAATGACTGAAATTCTAGAGCTTCATTTTTTCTAAACGCAAATGCAGGAGCGGAAAGCGATACACTACTTACCGTATCGACTTTGATTAGGAATACGTTCATTATTTGAAATAGTACGTTTTGCGAAAAGTTAACAGAAGTAACTGATTCGACAGGTATTTCCATCACTTTTTTATTTATTATTCCACTCCTGACATAAAAAATTTCCGGAGTAAGCTCAAAAGTAGTAAATCCATATGAAAGAACCCTAGAAAGCATTGTCAAAAAAAGGAATCCAACTAGTACGAGAGGATTCGAAAAAAATCCCTCCGACCGCATCCCAAAAATAAACATAGGGATAAGTATAAGAAATATTGGAATCATTTCGGAAATAATTTTATCAAATAGTATCAGAAAGTGACCTCTTCTTTTTTCAAACATCTAGTAAATCTCCTCTTGCAATCTATTGATTAATTTGTCTTTAAGATGTTCTGAAATCATAGAAGCTTTTCGTTCCTCTACACCTACTATGTGAAAAGAACCACTCGCTGTATCCATCTTAACAGTAGATAATCCTAAGCTCCTATCTATAGGACCGTTGCTCTTAGTTATATTTTGAAGTCTAATAATAGGAATTGTCTGTGTAGTAAGGAAAATTAGTCCTTTTTTTATTTCAACTTTATCACTTCCTATGTAGTAACCCCACCTGTTATATTGTATATTTGCAATTATCGTTATATTTAGTACGCAAAGTGCGAGGCACACCACTTGAACTATTAAAACAATTCGGATTACGCTGTCATCCGCATCAAACCAATTCAGCGCGAAGTATGCTGCAATAAATGCTATAAGCATACATCCAAAAAAAATGCTTCGAGCTATTCGCCAAGATTTTTTTACTTTTATATCTAATTTTTCAAATATACTTGTTTCTTCTGTCATCATATTACTTTGATTCCATTTCTATATTTTTTCTCAATAAATAAGCGGAAGATTTATTTATGTTTCCTCCGCCTCAATGTATCCTTTTTTTCTTCGTTGCCGTGCTGACAATTTATAAGTTGTGTTATCTTCAAAATTAAGAATCACTTTTTTATCTTTCTGATCCATTAACTATTTGCGCAAACTTCCCAGCATCGAGGCTAGCTCCACCTACTAGTGAACCATCTATATTGTCTTTACTCATCAATTCACGGATGTTAGCAGGATTAACACTGCCGCCATACAATATAGAAATTTCATTTGCAATTTCTTCATCGTACAATCTTGCAATGGTTTTTCTTATCACGCCACACATTTCATCGGCCTGATCGCTTGTCGCGGTTTTACCCGTACCTATAGCCCAAATCGGTTCATATGCAATTACTACTTTTGATTCACCATCTGCATATATATCAGATTTGTTCAAGTCAGAAAAGGCTCTAGTTATTTGCATAGTCACGACATCAGATTGCTTGTTCTCTTCTCTTTCGTCTAAACTTTCTCCTACGCATAAAATTGGAATTATTTTTGAGTTTGCTAACAAAGATTTAATCTTAAAATTCACAGTTTCATCTGTCTCATTGAAATACTGTCGGCGTTCTGAATGCCCAATTATACAATAATCCATGTTTAATTCTTCAAGCATAGAGACCGAAACTTCACCGGTATATGCGCCTTCAAGTTCATAGTGGGCATTCTGTGCTCCGATTTTAAAGTCACTTCCCTTAAATGCTTCTTGCGTAGCTGTCAAATATACGAACGAAGGACACAGAACTATTTCGACTTTATCACTAAGTTTCTGTTTCTTAAATTCCTCCGAAAATTTATTTATTTTTTCAGATGTCATCGACATCTTCCAGTTTCCAGCAGCTATTATTTTACGCATCGTTCCTCCTATTATTATAAATTACAACGCTTCCCGTAATCTTTTTTTCCGGCACTTATCCTAAATTAAAACAATTACAGAATCACTATTATGCTTATTTATCTTGAATTACTGCGATTCCGGGAAGAGTACTTCCTTGTAAGAATTCCAGTGATGCTCCTCCACCTGTCGAAATATGCGTCATATTCTCCCTGAATCCAAACTTATCTACAGCAGCAGCCAAATCACCGCCACCGATAATTGTGTCTCCACTTAAAGAGGCGACCACTGCAGCAATACTTTTAGTACCTGTCGAAAACTTATTCATCTCAAATACACCCAGTGGACCATTCCACACTACTGTATTTGCATCTTTTAAAACCTTAGTATACAACTCTATAGTCTTAGGGCCTATGTCCATTCCTTCCATGTCGCTAGGAATTTTATCAAAATCGACTACTCTAGTGTTAGCGTCTTCACTAAAAGCATCAGCCACCAAAATATCGACTGGTAAGTAAAAGTTTACACCTTTTTTCTCACTTTTTCTGAGCATTTCCCGTGTCAATTCTATATTTTCCTCATCTAATAGAGAATCGCCAATCTCCAGTCCCATACCTTTGAAGAATGTATATGCCATGCCTCCGCCGACTAGTATCGCATCAGCCTTGTCTATCAAATTTTCTATAATTGGAATTTTATCTCCAACTTTTGCGCCTCCTAAGATAGCGACTAATGGCCTGTTAGGATTATTCAATGCATCTCCCAAAAATTTAACTTCTTTTTCAATAAGAAATCCGGACAGTGCTGGTAGGTAATATGCTACGCCAGCGGTAGATGCATGAGCTCGGTGTGAAGTCCCAAATGCCTCTTGTACAAATATCTCCGCAAGTTCGGACAATTCCTTAGCAAATTCTGGGGCGTTATCTGTTTCCTCTTCCCTAAATCTTACATTTTCAAGAAGCATTACTTCTCCATCTTTAAGATTTTGAGCCATCGACTTAACCGCATCGTCTATTACCGTGTCACAACTAATAAATTTGACATCTTGTCCTAGCAACTCTGACAATCTTGCTTTAACAGGCGCCAAAGAGTACTTTGGAGAAGGTTTTCCTTTTGGTCTTCCTAGATGAGATGCAATAATTACCTTTGCCTTGTTTTCTATCAAATACTTAAGCGTAGGCAGTGCTTCTACTATTCTAATATCGTTCGCGATTTCTCCATCTTGCAGCGGAACATTGAAGTCACATCGTACCAATACCTTTTTAGAATTCAAATTTTCATCTCTAATTGTCTTCTTCATTATCTTCTCCTCTTTTAAAATCTTTTCCGCTTTGATGACGAAAGCAGTCCCATGCTTTCTCTGTATTTGGCAACCGTTCTGCGAGAAATATCTATGTCTTTATCCTTTAGCAAATCCACTATTTGAGAATCACTGTATGGATTGCTAGAATCTTCATTTTCTATAATTTCTTTAATATATATTTTAATACTATTGGCAGATAAATCTTCGTTTGATTCTACAGACAATCCGCTACTAAAGAAATATTTCAGTTCGAATACACCTCTTGATGTTTGCATGTATTTTCCGTTGATAGCTCGGCTGACAGTAGATTCATGCACTTCTGTTTCTTCTGCTATTTGCTTCAAAGTAAGCTGTTTGAGATATTTAGACCCATGCTCCATAAATGCTTCTTGATGCTTTACTATTCTACAGGCTATGTTATAGATTGTATTCCTTCTTTGATTAATCGCTTTAATTAGCCAGATTGCAGAATTGATGCGTTCCCGCAGATAATTTTTTACTTCCTCATCGTTTTTGTGCATTCTATGCAATTTTTTATAATACGGACTTACCATAAGTGCTGGTGAGCCTTTTTCATTCATAGACACCACATATTCACCGTCTTCTTTTTCGACAAATATCTCAGGGATTATGTATTCGAATTCACTCGTTGCACAAAAATTGCGTCCTGGTTTTGGGTCTAATGTTTTAATTAAATCGCAGCACTTAGTTTGCACATCTTTAGGAGTCATCGACATTTTTTTTGCTATTTTCACAATTCGTTTGTTGGCAAAATCATCAAACATTTCATTCAAAATAAAATCAAGCTCGTCGCTAAAAAGTCCTTTTGCTTTTAATTGAATAGTAATGCATTCCGCCAAATCTCTAGCGGCAACACCGCAAGGATCTAATGTTTGGATAACGCTCAATACTTTTTCTACAGTCTCAACATCAACATCTAAATCGGCAGCTATATCTTCTACTGGCATATTCAAATATCCGTCATCGTCTATTTCATCTAATATTTTCTTTACAATTATTTCCTCGATAGCAGAAAACTCTTTAAAATATATTTGCTTACGCAAGTGGTCTATTAACGTGTCTCCGCTATCTGCGGCTTCCTTATACGCATACATTTCACTGTCTACATAAGAGCGTTGATAATAATCATAACTAGAATCATCTTGCAAAAGTGCATCTACAAAATCGAATTCCTCATGATTGACTTCTTTATCTATGCCATTTGCCTCGGCATCAGAATTTGTTCCATTTTCAAAATCATCTGACGAACTATTGTCAGATGATGCAGTCTCCAATGTTGGATTCTCTAGCATTTCCTTTTCAATGTAAGCAGTCAATTCCTGAGAATTGTATTGCAATAACTTAATAGATTGAACTAATTCCTGCGTCATTGCAAGTTTTTGGGTTTGTTTCATCGATAAGTCAAATCTTAATTCCACAACTAGTACAATCTCCTTTCATTAATAATTCCATTTTTCTCACATAATGCAAAAATTCCGCACTCGTCACATCTTGGAGTTTGGGCATGGCACACACCTCTACCATGAGCAATCAGTATTTGATGGGTTTTTGACCATCTTTCCTTTTGAATTTTTCTCATCAATGCTCGCTCCATGCTTAGTACGTTTTTTTCCTTGGCAAGGCCTATTCTATTAGAAACTCTAAACACGTGAGTATCGACGGCAATCGCAGGTTCTCCGAAGCCTACAGACAAAACTACATTCGCTGTTTTTCTCCCCACACCTGGCAACTTTATCAATTCTTCATAATTATTTGGTACTATTCCATCATAGTTAAAAAAGAGTTCTCCCGCTAAAGCTACGATATTTTTTGACTTAGTGAGATGCATCCCTATCGGTCTAAGTATCTTCTCTACATCAGTCAAATGTGCGCTCATAAGAAGTTCTGGTGTAGAATACTGCGAGAATAAAAGAGGGGTAACTTTATTTACACTCTTATCTGTAGTTTGGGCCGATAATGCAACCGCGATTAATAATTCAAAGTTATTAGAAAAGTGCAGCATGCACTCCGCATCAGGATATGCCGCCTCGAGAGCGTCTAATATTTCTGTTATATCTTTTTTTGTTCTCATTGCACTATTTAAACCACCTACTTGCATGCATGAATAAGCTTCATACACTAGTTATACCCAAGTCACATACTCGAAAATATTATTAGCACTACAAGATTTTTTTTCAATAGCGATCAGCCTTTTTGAATTAAAATTATATCATTTTTCGCCCTGTTTTGTCAAATTTCCTTTTCTCCTACAATAGCCACTTCTCTATTGACTTTTTCGTGAAAATGATTATAATTTTAAAGAAAATAATTCGATTAAAGAAGGATGCAAACAATAATGATTAGAAAAGCAAAAGAATCAGATATAGATTCAATCATGTCAATATATAAAAGAGCACGAGAGTACATGTGCCAAAATGGAAATCCGAATCAGTGGGCTATAGGATATCCGCCCAAAAATCAGGTTGTAGACGAAATAGAAAGTGACATATCATATGTTTATGAGAAAAATGGAAAACCGCACGCTGTCTTTACTTTAATATTTGGAGATGATCCTACGTATTCACAAATTGAAGGCGCATGGAAAAATGACAATCCATATGCTACAATCCACGGATTAGCTTCTTCTGGTGAGACAAAGGGATGCTTCGATATATGCATAGAATATTGCAAGACACAGGTAAACGACTTGCGAATAGATACTCACAAAGATAATCGCATAATGCAATATTTAATAAAAAAGCATGAGTTTGAATACTGCGGCATCATATATCTACCTAACGGCTCTTCTCGGATAGCGTATAGCTGGACTAATCCATCCCAACAGATACTCTAAGTTGTTCATCTATTCCAAGAATATTATACCCTCTTTTCCTTAATTCAAGAAGATACTCTACACACTCTTTACTGTACACTTCGCCAGGACAAATCGCAGGAATACCAGGAGGATATGGAGTGACGATACTTGCAGAGACTTTTCCAACTGCTTCTTCTAGTTTGATTCGTTGCTTGTTTGTTGGAATGTGCTTTAACTCTAGTATTTTATTTATTTTTTGAAGACGTGACAGCGATTCCTCACGCATGATTTCGTTGTTGGAGAAGTTAATTTCTATATGTTGTACGATTTCTGAGAGCACAGAGATGAGGGCTTCGTAGTCGCCTCGTTCATTCCCTATTCCTGTCATAAATGTCACTATATTTTGTGTTACCATCTCTGGATATATATTTCTATCGATCAATAATTGACTTAGTTCTCTTCCGTTAATTCCCGATCCACTAGCATCAATATTGATTTTAGTATCGTCTAATGCTGTATGAATCATGCATCTAATCCCGTCAATTTTAACGATCTCTCCATAAAAATATTCCAAATTAGAATGCCAATCTGCGATGATTGTTTCTTTATATTCCGTCAATATATCCGCGTTTATATCTAAGCTTGCCATAAGTAAATATGAAGGACTTGTACTTTGCATCAGTTGCATCTTTTCCATAAATTTATACTTATCGACTCTATCAGACATTATGTTTACAACTGCACTTTGAGTGAAACTTGCGAGTGTTTTATGTATGCTATTAATTATTATATCCGCCCCTTGATTCTCCGCAGCACGCAACACATAAGAGTTAGCGTTGTTAGCATGATACAATAAATTACTAGATGAAGATTGAGTTCTCATGCAATAACTATCAAAGAATTTAAGGTGCGCTCCGTGAGCCTGATCTACTATTAGAACCTTATCTCGCTTATGCACTTCATCAGCAATCTCACTAATCGGACTGAGGATTCCATAGTAATTAGGTGAAGGCAATATTACGGCTTTTATTTTTTCATTCTCATCCAACATTTTCGCGACTTCCGATGGAGAAATTTGTCCCGCAACTCCCCACTCTTCCATGAGTGTGGGATGAATATATACAGGGTTAATTTTTCCTAGTGCAAGTGCCGCGAATATAGATTTATGAGAGTTTCGTGCAACGAGAATAGAATCCCCCTCATCACAAATAGCTAAAATTGCAGCTATTATCCCGGAACTACTGCCGTTTACTAACAGATGCGAGCTATTACTTTCATATAGTTCTCTGTATTTTTCCATAGTCTTACTAATTATGCTCTCGGGCTGAAATAGGTTGTCTGCACCATCTATCTCTGTAATATCAATCATGGCAAGATTATTTAACTGATCACAGTATCCATATCGTTTAAAAATGTTCCCTGCCTTATGTCCTGGCATATGAAAAGAAATTGAATTTTTCTCCGCGTGTTTTCTTAAGAATTCAAAAATTGCAATATCACTACCGTTCACTATTACTCTCCTCATATATAAAAATACGATTACACAATTAATTTAAAGTTCACCCAGTGCATCGGCTAAAATATATGCGCGCACATACATGAATTTGATTTGCAAATCATTACTTAACTTATTGGTTTTAGCTCTTTATGTCTGTACTGTGTATTTATTCTACTACAGTGAATGCATTATTTCAAGATTTTGACGTAAATATATTTATCACAAAAAAAGACCTCCCTGATATAATCGATTGATTATATCAGGGAGGTCTTTTTATTGCTTTTTTACTATTATTCTTAAATAGTTATTTACTAGTTAAGAGAAGCGTGATGGAAGAAGAAGTACCCCTTCGTATTGTGCCATGCACCTTCCATAGACGAACTGAACAGATAGTAATCTGAATAGTATGCTAATGGAATCAATGCAGCGTCATCTACTAACATTTGTTCCGCATCATGCATCATTTGGAATCTTGCTTCAGGATCAACTTCTACAGCAGCATCAGCCATCAATGCATCATAATCAGCATTAACATATCCACCATCGTTGTTACCATTAGTACTGATCATAAGGTCTAATAGTGTAGAAGGATCCGCATAGTCTCCTACCCAACCATTACGAGCAATGTCAAATTCATCATTACGACGAGAAGCTGTGAATGTACCCCATTCTTCAGTTTGGATATCGATATTGATACCGATTTCGCCCCACATTTGTTGTAAAGCTTCTGCTACTGGAATGTGAGCTCCGTCTGGATTAGTCTTGTATTCAAATGTAGGTAGTCCTTCACCATTAGGATATCCGGCATCTGCTAGGATTTGCTTAGCTTCTTCTACGTTTGCTTCATGTGCATCCAAATCATGGAAAGATGTTTGCTCATGGAATTCTCCGCCTGCAGGATCAACGAATCCAGGACCTACGAAGTTAGTAGCAGGAGCATAAGTTTCAGACATAGGAACTTCTGCTAAATAGTTACGATCGATAGCAAGATACATAGCTCTTCTTACATTTACATCGCTTAAGAATTCATTATTGTGGTTGAAGTTAAGGTAGTATGTACCTAAAAGTGGATCTAGGTTATACTCTGGATTATCAGCTAGGCTAGGTATTTCATTGATAGGAATACTCTTTAATGCTAATAACTCTCCATTTTGGTATGCGCTGTAAGCAGCATTTTCGTCTGCAATAAGTGCAAATGTCAATGTGTCTAGCACAATTTCATCGGCAGCACGATAGTTTGTGTTTTTGCTCATTACGATGTGTTGTCCTGGAACCCACTCTGTGATTGAGAATGCACCATTAGAGATATAAGTTTCAGGTGAAGTAGCCCAAGCTTCGCCATGCTCTTCTATAGTAGCTTGGTGAAGAGGCATGTAAGTTGGGAATGCAACTAATGCATTGAAGAATGCTGTTGGAGCTCCCAATTTTACTTCCAAAGTAAGGTCATCGATAGCTGTAACTGCAAGAGCATCAACATCTCCGGCAATAGCCGCATCGTATCCTTCGATGTACTTGAATAATTCCGCGTATGGAGCAGCTGTTGCAGGATCCACACCTCTCTTCCAGCTGTACACGAAATCGTTAGCTGTCAAAGGATCTCCGTTTGACCACATTAACCCTTCACGAAGTGTGAATGTGTAAGTTAATTGATCGTCAGATACTGTGTAATCTTCTGCTTGACCCATTCCGAAAGAACCGTCTTGCTCATAAGTGAGAAGTCCTTCGAATGCATGGATAATCATAGAACCAGCATCAGATGCAGAGTTTAAAGTTGGATCCATTGTTTCTGGATCAGGACCGATAGTTACAGATAAGTTTTGTCCGACACTATCACCACCGCCACTGCATGCTACTAGCGAAAATGCTAACATAGCAATTAGGGCTAAAGAAATTAATTTTTTCATTATTAATCCTCCTAAAAAATACAATAACCTTTTATTATGATCGGTGAGAATCTTCTACCGCCTCACGACAAGTAATTTAGCATCCTGTTCCCGACTATAAGAAATATATTATCACGCAAAAAGTAATAAAGCAAGAGTTTTCTGACTTGTTGCACAATATTTTGTCACTTTGTGTTCACACATTCAACAATAATCTCGTCATGTCATCAACTTGACTAGTATAAATTATCATTCATCACTATATCATTAGTCACGCAACTCTTTATAATGGTGACACGCTACCATGTGTTCACCCTCTACAAGTTCTAACTCGGGTTCTTTTTCTGAACAAATCTCTGTAGCATACGAACATCTAGTCCTAAATCTACATCCTGAAGGTGGATTCATCGGGCTAGGAACATCTCCCTCGAGTACTATTCTATTGGCACCTCTACTGATTTCGGGATCGGCTATAGGTATCGCGGATACTAAGCTCTTTGTATATGGGTGTAGACTGTGGAACGTGACCTCATCACTCATGCCTATTTCGACCAACTTACCTAAATACATTACCCCAATTCTATTGGAGATGTGTTTAATTACACTCAAGTCGTGTGCAATGAAAAGATATGTAAGGCCTAATGTGCTTTGTAAATCTTCAAACATATTTACTACTTGTGCTTGAATAGATACATCTAGCGCCGAAATAGGTTCATCACATACGATGAACTCTGGATCGACAGCCAACGCTCTTGCAATCCCAATTCTTTGTCTTTGCCCACCAGAAAATTCATGTGGAAATCTATTAGCATGCTCTGAATTCAATCCTACTTTTTTAAGCAAGTCTATAATTTTATCTTGTCTTTCTTGCTTGTTCTTGACTAGCTTATGAATATCTAGTGGCTCACCGACTATATCACCTACCGTCATTCTAGGATTAAGACTCGCATAGGGGTCTTGGAATACAATTTGCATCTTACTTCTATACGGCTTCATATTCCCTTTAGTAATATCTTTACCTTTGAAAATAATCTTGCCACCAGTAGGCTCATACAATCTAAGAATCGTACGACCGATCGTGGTTTTACCGCAACCGGATTCACCTACAAGTCCAAGCGTTTCACCTTTTTTAATATTGAAGGAAACGCCATCGACTGCTTTTACAACTTGACGACCGCCTACGCGGAAATGTTGTTTTAGGTCTTTTATTTCAAGTAGGATATCGCTGCTTGCTGGTTGTTCTTGTGCTTCGTTTAATATTTCACTACTTATCGATTCAACCGTTGATTCACTTGCTAGTTCGCTATTTTTTTCACTGATTACTTCATTCATCTCATTAGTATTTGTTTGCATCATTAGTTGGCTCCTTCTTTTTGGAATTCATTTTTTTGATTAATCCAACAAGCTGAGTAATGGCCGTCATCCAGCACCGTATATTCTGGCATATGTTCGAGGCATACTTTCATCGCCGCATCACATCTTGGCGCAAATGGACATCCCTTTGGAGGATTTAGCATGTCGACTGGTGTTCCTTCTATCGGAATCAATCTTTTCTTTTCATTTTCCTTCATGACAGGAATACTGCGTAGCAGACCTTTGGTATATTCGTGATTAGGTTTGTAAAAAACGTCGTTAGTTGTGCCGCTTTCCACGACCTTGCCTGCATACATTACAGAGATTCTATCACACATGCTTGCAACAACTCCCAAGTCATGCGTAATCATTATAATTGCCATACCTAGCTTTTCTTTCAAGCTTATCATCAATTCTAATATTTGTGCTTGAATCGTTACGTCTAGCGCAGTAGTAGGCTCATCGGCAATCAAAAGCTTCGGCTCGCACGCGAGTGCTATTGCTATCATTATACGCTGTCTCATCCCACCAGATAATTCATGTGGGTATTGCTTTATTCTCTTCTCAGGTTCATTTATTCCTACGAGATCGAGTAACTCTATTGCTCTATCGTGAGCCTCTTGTTTCGTTTTATCAGTATGAAGCAAAATAACTTCTTCGATTTGATTTCCTACAGTAAAAACAGGATTAAGACTAGTCATAGGGTCTTGGAAAATAATAGAAACTTCATTCCCTCTAATTACCTGCATCTCTTTTTCTGTCATCTCGTGAATGGTTCTGCCATTAAAGTATATCTCCCCACCCACTATTTTACCTGGATGTGCGGTCAATCCCATCAATGCATAAGCCGTAACAGACTTTCCACTTCCAGATTCTCCTACAATTCCAAGGACTTCACCTTGATTCATTTGGATAGAAACATCATTTAACGCTTTAACTTCTCCTGCAGGAGTGAAGAAAGATAAGCGGAGGTTCCTAATATCAACTAAATAATCGCTCATGGTTATCTCTCCCTCTCTTACTTCTTAAGCTTAGGGTCAAACGCATCTCTGAGCCCATCGCCTAATAGATTAAAACTTAATATAATTATTGATATTACAAGTGCAGGCGCAAAAAGTCTAAATGGATATGATTGCAATCCATTGATAGCACCTGCTGCCAATGATCCCAAAGATGGCAATGGTACAGCTACTCCAAGACCAAGGAAAGACAAAAAGCTTTCCGTAAAGATTGATGATGGAATTTGTAATGTAGTAGTTATAATTAGTGTAGCAATACAATTAGTTAAAATATGTTTTCTTAGTATTCTATTAGTCTTAGCGCCTATAGCTTTCGCTGCAATGACATATTCTTGTTCTTTAATCATAAGCACTTGACTTCGAATAATACGAGCCATTCCTACCCAATACAACAGTGCGAATACGATAAATATACTTATCATATTTACACCTATTATATCTATCCACTCAAATCCCGGAGTCATAGCTAATGTCGTGAGCGGATGATCGAGTGAAACAGCAAGCAAAATTATTATTAAAATATCTGGAACGGTATATATCATGTCGACTATCCTCATCATAATCAAATCGACCCATCCCCCAAAGTACGCAGCAACAGACCCATATATTGAACCTATTACTAATATAATCATAGACGCAAATATGCCAACGATAAGAGATATCCTCGCTCCTACCATTAGCCTAATAGCATAGTCTCTTCCAAGGTTGTCTGTTCCTAAGTAATGAGGAAAAACGTCTTCTCCCGCCTCTATTTGTGCAAGCTCCTCTTGCGAATATTCCATAGGTGCAAGATTTTCCGCTCCCCTTATTTGGAACTCATATGAGTATGGATAAAAACTAGGAACTATAAATGCAAATATCATAATTACTATAAGCACTGCAAGACTCGTCATAGCTATCGGATTTTTTCTAAGTCGTCTCATTCCATCGCGCCAAAATGCAACACTTTCTCGCATCTGCACGAGTTGCTCTTTTTCACTTTCGTCAGCAGGAATAAAACTATCCGCATTTATATGAAATGACGGTATTTTTTTTGTTTCTTTTGCCATAATACACCTTTATTATTTAAGAAAATTGATTATTAACTCACGTTTATTTTTATTACTTCAATTTGATACGTGGATCTACTATTTTGTATGCTACATCTACAAGCACATTAAGTGAAATCATAAACATAGATAAAAAGACCGTGATACCCATTATAAGCGGATAATCTCGAGAAGTTATTGCGCCTACGAGCTCAGAACCTAATCCAGGAATAGTAAAAATTTCCTCTACGACGAAACTTCCTACTACTATATAAGCTAATAAAGGTCCAAGATATGTTATAATTGGCAACACCGAGTTTCTAAGAGCATGCTTATAAAGACAAACTCTCTCTGAAAGGCCTTTCGCCTTAGCTGTTCTCATATAATCTTGTCCCAAAACATCTAGCATTGAAGTTCTCATTAATCTTGTAATATATGCTGTAGGATAAAATGCTAGTGCAATTACAGGAAGCACGTAGTGTGCGGCAGAAGATAAACCATAACTTGGAAACCATCCAAGTTGTGCGGAGAAAAAATACAGCAAAATTGTACATAATACGAAACTTGGAACAGCTATCCCACCAGTTACGATTACTAAAATCAGATTGTCTTTCCACTTTCCCCTGTTCAAAGCAGCGGTTGCACCTAATGGAAGTCCAATAGTTAAAGCCACCAAGACTGCAATACCACCAATCTGAGCAGAAACTGGAAATCTTGAGCCAATTATCTCATTAACAGTTCTTCCTCTTTGTTTTACACTCGGGCCTAGATCTCCTTGTGCAAGGTCTGTCATGTATGTTAAATACTGTTCACCAAGTGGTTTGTCTAGACCATATTTAGCTTCAAGAGCAGCTTGCGCCTCTGGACTGATTGCTCTTTCGGCAATAAATGGACCTCCTGGAACTAAGTTCATCAGAAAGAAAGTCATCGTACAAACAGCTATCAGTGTTAGAAACCCTAACCCCGCTCTCTTCATAATGTATTTGAACATTATTCACCTCTTTTTCATAGATAATACATTAAAATAATACCGATTTTCGACACGCAAAGAACATGTGTCATCACCTGTTCGTCGCACTTCTCGATTATAAATCACAATTATAACATATCTAAAATGCAAATGCTAATATTTTTTTCTTTTTTGAATTTAACATTAAGTACGTTCTCACGTATATCCCAACAAAAAAACGCATAATTCGGCTACAAAAAAATGAATATACATATCATAGTGTTATGTAGTATAATTACATGAAAGAACTTTAAGAAGAAAATTCAATTGTCAAAAATGCTGTTGTTATAAAAATGTGAAAAGAAATGATGCTAGAATTAAGAGGAGAAAATAATGAGATATTCACTAACTGATGATTTGCGTACTGGTAACGATATAATTGATTCTCAACATGAGACACTGTTTGGAATTATTAATGATTTGTTTGAAGCTTGTGAAAAAGGAAAAGGAAGAGACAGTGTTGTGAGAACAGCAAAATTTTTACAAGAATATGTTACTAAACATTTTTACGAGGAAGAAACCCTACAAAAAAACACCGGCTACCCTGAATACCAATCTCATCGTTTGGTTCATGAAAAATATAAGGAAAACTTAGGTAAATACTTAAAGGAGTTAGATACAAATATCATTTCAATATCGGCTTTGTCTGATTTAAATAAAATAGTCGCACAGCTTATTTCACACATTAAAATAGAAGATAAAAAAATGGCACGCCATGTCCAATCCGCAAACTAAGTTTTTCAAATGACAGCCCAAATGATATTTAATCATTTGGGCTGTCATTAAGTACAGTGAACACTATTTGATGAAACATTAGGAAAATTCCCTAATACGTCTAGCCTTGAGAACAAGAACACTTGCTCGGTTCGTTTGAATCAACTTCCCCCTGTGCAGTCGTGCTCGATGGACACGAACTATGGGGACACCCCACGCACTTCACACCCTTCTTTTTTTGACTGTACAAATAATAGGCAGCGCCTCCAACAATAAACAGGAGTACAGCTCCAACTATCAAATCTGTCATTTCTATACCTCTTTCGATAGCATGTATAGAAAAGAAATAAATCTTCTATACATGAGTTTACTACATAAATTATAATTATATTATGCCGCAACTTTTTCTTTAGATATACCCTTTTCTTTTCGACCAAACATAAGGTACACAAATATACCTACAATTATTGCAGCCATTATTATACCTTGAAGCAATCCTTCCCCAACAGTTCCCATAACTACTAGTGTACCTACTTGATACACTATAAAAGCTACAAGCCATCCTGTTGCAAGTTGCATACCTAATGCACCGAATACCCATTTTTTGTTAGGCATTTCTGCATTCATAGCACCTATTGCTGCGAAACAAGGAGGAGTATACATATTAAACATCAAGTACGCAAGAGCCGCAACTTGAGTCATCCCAATAACATCTACTACACCACTTGCAGAACCTTCGATTAACTCTAAAGCATCAGTATCGATTAGATTACTTATCGCAAATACAGTAGCCAAAGTTCCTACTACGTTTTCTTTTGCAATAAAGCCTGTAACTGCTGCCGCTGCAAGTTGCCATGTTCCAAACCCAAGCGGTACAAGTAAAAATGCAATTGGCTGCGAAATAAATGCTAGCATCGACGCACTTGCGTTTGCTTCATCCACGGCATTCAATGAAAAATCATAACTACTCAATATACTTACAACCACGTTGCAAATCAAAACCAAAGTCCCCGCTTTGACGATAAACGCCCATCCAATTCGCAAAGTCGCCATGAATGACTTTTTAATGCTTGGTAGTTTATAATTCGGCAATTCAATTATAAAGAATGAATTCTGATTTTTCTCCCCCGTTATCTTCTTTACGACAAGAGCACCCAATATTATCAGCACAATTCCAGTGAAGAACATCAATGTTGACACCCAAGCTGCTCCCGAAAAGAATGCGCCCGCAAAAAGTGCTATTACCGGTAGTTTTGCTCCGCAAGGTATAAACGGTGCAAGCATAGCAGTAGTAGAGCGCTCTCTTTCATCCTTGATCGTTCTCGATGCCATAACGCCCGGTATTGCGCAAGCCATACCAATTATCATTGGTATTATAGATCTACCATTAAGTCCAAATTTTTTGAATATCCAATTAAAAACGACCGCTACTCTTGCAATGTACCCCGAATCTTCTAAAAGAGCTATTAGGAAATATAAGACCATTATGAGAGGAAGGAATCCAACTACGGCACCTACACCATCCAGTATCGCTCCTGTGATGATAGATTGAAAGAATGGAGATGCATCCGAAACCCAACCTTCGACCAAACCTGCAAACTTTTCAATATAAATCCCTAAAAATTTAGCCAAAAATGGACCTACATATGTTTGTGAAATATGAAAAACACAGTAAATAACTACAGCAAAAATCGGAATTCCTATTATTTTATTGGCAAGAATCTTATCAACTTTGTCTTGCTTTGTTTCCAGATTAGACGCCCTTTTTCTTGTTTCAACTTTTGATGTTAGCTCTGTTACAGCCTTATATCTTGCTTCATCTTCAATTCCAGTTTCAGCAAAAGCTTGTTGTCCGCTACCTACGACCGCTAAAGCTTTTTGAACTAGAGCGTCTATGCCCATACCTGTTTCTATAGACGCTTCTATAACAGGGCATTTTAATTCTTCACTAAGTTTTTTTACGTCTATCGAGACGCCACTCTTTTTAGCTAGGTCAATTTTATTCAATGCAACAACTACTGGTTTCCCGAACTCTAATAATTGAGTTGTGAAGAAAAGTGACCTATTAAGATGTGTAGCATCCATAATGTTTATAATTACATCGGCATTTTCATTACTGATAAAATCACTAGCAATGCTTTCTTCACTTGTATATGGTGAAATAGAATAAGCACCAGGCAAATCAACGATAGCAACTTCCCCTTTCCCAAAATCTTTCTTTAGAGTGCTTTCTCTTTTATCAACAGTAACTCCTGCCCAGTTGCCGACTTTTTCGGATTCACCCGTTAGTGCATTATACAGCGTAGTCTTGCCGCTATTAGGATTACCGGCCAAAGCGATTTTCATATTTTAATTCCCTCCTATTATAGAAAATGTTACATATTGCGCAAAGTAACTAAATAAATATTATTAATACTCACATATTTGAGTAAGAATACAAGATTTAAAGCAATTGATTAAATTAGTTAACGATAACTCTAAAACAAAAAAAATATATACTATAAAAACGCATGCTTTGTGAAATTTTTCTATCATCAAAGTACAACCTCTCCTGAGCAATCACATGTCAAGATGTTTTTTGTTCTAGTGTGGCTCTATTTGAATCACATTAGCTAGATTTTTATCTATACAATATCTTCCGTCTTTAACAGACAAAAGATAACTGCCACTAAGAACGGACATGAGATAAATATCTTCTCCAGGATAACAACCCAATGTAAGAAGAAATTTTTTAACCTCTGAATCATCGGTATCGATATTCGTTACGAGATATCTTTGCCCCGCGTTTGCCATTGTTACATTCATTTTCTTTCCGCCTTTTAGGATTTATTTACAAAGGGACTTCGAGTTATCTCCATCTAATTTGCATACCGCTATCATGATAGCATAAGCTAACATACAATGCAAGCAAAAATTATCTAAAGCTAACTTTTTTTCAAAAATTAACTCATTATCGTATATAAATCCTGCATTTTAAAGCATTAGTATTATTTCAATTCTAATCTGATTCATTTGAATATACATTCATTATTAGTTGACTTTTTGCCAATAATAATGTATAATGCTGAGGTTAGTTATGGCTAACCTCAGCATTTCTTATTCAATTTGTATATATTATTATGAGGTAGAAAAGTTTGGATATTTTATTCGCATTAGGACTTACTGTAATGGCAGGATTGTCCACAGGAATAGGAAGTGCCTTGTCGCTTCTAACGAAAAAAACGAATACGAAGTTCCTATCATTTGCACTTGGATTATCCGCAGGGGTAATGATTTATGTTTCATTCGTAGAGATATTTCCAAAAGGAACCGATGCATTGGTTCCGATTTATGGGGAGCGCATGGGAACACTTATTTCTGTACTTAGCTTTTTTGCAGGAATTTGGCTTATATCGCTTATTGACAAACTAATACCACAAATGGGCAATCCTCATGAAATACACACCGTCGAGGAAATGGACGGCACTAGTGAACATCACAAAAACGACCTAATGAGAATGGGCGTATTCACTGCACTTGCAATAGCTATTCACAATTTTCCTGAGGGCCTCGCCACCTTCATTTCAGCACTAGATAACACTGAAACTGGAATTGCTATTGCATTTGCCGTTGCAATACACAACATCCCCGAAGGGATAGCCGTCGCAGTTCCAATATACTATGCGACCGGTAGCCGCAAAAAAGCATTTACACTCTCGTTTTTATCGGGACTATCCGAACCCGTAGGCGCATTGATAGGTTATTACCTATTTATTCAATTCATTAGTGATACGCTGTTTGGTGTAATTTTCTCTGTAGTTGCCGGAATAATGGTCTATATAAGTCTTGACGAACTCTTGCCGTCTGCTAGAGAATACGGGGAACACCACACTTCAATCTATGGATTGATATTTGGAATGCTTATTATGGCAATAAGCCTACTACTTTTTATATAACTTGTAGTTACAATATAAATACTACAAAAAAGCAATAACTCAAAGATACAAAAAAGTGCGGTCACCTAACTGTCCCCGATTCCTTAGCTTTACGGAATTGGTTCGGTTCATGCCGCACTTTTTTTGTATCCAATAGATTTTCATCAATAAATAGTTATCGACTTAAGTTTTCTCTTTTACTGATGGGTTAGAAATTTATTATTTGCCCCCTATATCGCATTTGGCAAGATCAATTATGAATCAATCTTAGGTTGTTTGTTTTTACTAAAGTACTCTTTTGTCAACTTAACAACTAATGGACTAAGTAAGAGTAATGCAGTAAGATTTGGTATTGCCATAAGTCCATTCGCAGTGTCTGCTAGTGCCCAAACGAATTCCAAACCGCCTACAGCTCCAATTATAATGAATACACACCATAATATCCTAATAGGCATGATTGATTTTGAACCAAACAAGTAATCCGCTGATCTTTCGCAATAATAATTCGCTGAAATCAAACACGAAAATCCAAACAGTACGGCCGAAACCATAACAATATAACTACCAAAGTCACCTGGTAATGAAACACGGAATGCTTCCATAGTCATCGCAGCACCCTCAATTCCAGTCGTCCAAACTCCAGAAATAACAATAGCTAGACCAGTAATAGTAGCGATAATTAAAGTATCAATAAAAACTTCCATTGAACCCCAAATACCTTGCTCTACAGGATGATTAACCTTTGCTCCACTGTGAATAATAGGAGAACTTCCCAAGCCAGCTTCATTAGAGAAGAGACCTCTTGCCATACCGATAGTAATGATTCTTGAAATAGATGCACCAGCGACACCGCCACCTGCACTTAAAGGAGTAAATGCTCCTCTAAATATTTGACCGAATGCATCAGGAACTTTGTCAATGTTAATTACTATGATAGCAAGACCTGCCACTACATATATAATAGACATAAATGGTGCTAAGAATTGGCACACTGTGCCGATACGTTTAAGACCACCAAGGATGACAGCCCCAGTTAAGATAGACAAGATGACTCCTGTAACCAACGGTTCGATACCAAACTGCGCTTCCAAAGACAAACAAATAGTATTTGTATCTACTATCGCACCTACGACAAAATAAGTAATGATTACCATAATCGAAAAGAACACCGCAAGCCATTTTTGCTTAAGTCCTTTGCCTATGTAATACATTGCACCACCGGCATATTCTCCATTTTCACGTTTCTCTCTAAAATGAATACCTAAAGTGATCTCTGAAAATTTAGTAGCCATACCAAAAAATGCTGCAACCCACATCCAAAAAATGGCACCCGGCCCACCGATAGATATTGCTGTTGCAACACTTGCAATGTTCCCTGTGCCAACTACTGCGGCAATTGACGTCAACCCAGCTTGAGCCGAAGTGATTGTACCATCCCCATTGGATTTACCAAAAGCTTTCATTATTGTGTTTTTCCAAATATAGGGGAATTTTAAGACTTGTAAAAAACCTAGGCGGATTGTTAGATAAACTCCCGTTCCAACTAATAATGCAACCATGTATGGACCCCATACAATCCCATTAATAAAATCATTAACTTGATAAACTAATTCCATAAATCGGTCTCCTTTCAAAAAGCCACTAAATTAGATGGATAGATGTGGTTAGATGATTACATTCAATAGTATTAAGGTTAAACATACGTAGTAATAATAATGCGAATAAATATCAATATGTATTGGATACTGTACTATTGATGTAGCACATCTACAATCTATCTATATTATTATACACTTTTTTTGACCAAATTTCAATCAGTAATGGACGAACTCCATACAAGAATTCAATGACTTAAAGGAGTGCGAGGATTGATTAATTTTTCATGATATTGTATAATATCTATTATACAAATAGTCATTTTATAAAGGAGAGTGATTACATGAATAGTATACTATTGAATTTCGTTGTCTTAATTTCCATAGTTATTTTTGCTACTTTTATAAATGAAAAGACTCTAAAACTTCCGACAGAAATAGCACTATTAATTGTCTCAGTTTTAATTGGGATCGTACTTTTGCTAGTACAAAGTTACGGAGTAGAAGTTCAAATGCTGAATTTTCAGCTGGACTTGCTCGATGAATTCTTGGTAAAAGGCGTATTGTGTTTCATGCTTTTTTCCGGTTCTTACGGCATACACATAAAAACTTTAAAATCTCAGTCAAAAACAATAGCAATGTTGGCGATAATTTCAACTTTACTCTCGGCACTTGTGTTTGCATCATTGTTTTATGGACTAACTCTTTTAATAGGCCTATCCTCAATAACTTTTATGCATTGTTTATTACTAGGATGTATTATCTCTCCGACGGACCCTATAGCAGCAATGAGTATATTGACTAAAGTAGGCCTTCCAGAAGAAACTGCAATCACAATAGAAGGTGAATCGCTTTTTAACGATGGAGTAGGTGTAGCCCTTTTTGTCGTCGTGCTAGCGGCGATTCAAAATGGACAATCATCTATCGATCCACTTGAATTTTCCGGATTGTTAGTAAAGGAACTTTGCGGTGGGATAATAGTCGGAATTATAATATCGTTTTTACTCAGCAAGCTTTTTGTCAACACAAACGACACGATTCTAAGGGTTTTTATTAGCTTGTTGACAGTTTCACTCGCATATGTGATTTGTGAAGAAGTGGGAGTTTCGAGCGCAATCTCAGCGGTGATTTGCGGAATATACTACGCAAATATCTTAGGAAAGAAACATGAGGAAAAAACTCCTGAGTATGTATTATTTAAGAATTTTTGGGAGGTATTCGATAAACTTCTTAATGGGCTAGTATATGTGCTCTTGGGATTATCTTCGGTTAGTATAATTTCATATATAGACAGTACTATTATTTGGATACTAGTCGCGTTGATTTGCTGCATAATTGCGAGATATGCGGGAGTAGGAATTGTATCCTTCCTTATCAAAAAAAGACCGAACGGTTTATCCCGCAGTAAGTTTGTAAATCTACTAACCTACGCTGGACTGAGAGGTGCCCTAAGTCTCGCTCTCGTAACCAACACATCCAGCGCACTGTCCGAGAAAGTTTTTCACATTTTGCTTATTTCGACATTTGGAATAATCCTATTTACCACAATAGTTCAAGGACTTACAATAGGAAAGTTCTATAAGAAATATTATTGATAGCGAGTAAGTCAAAAGGTCTGTAGTAATTCTAACTCCTCGCTTAATTTAGATTTATCACCCTTTGTATTTAGTAGTATTGATAAATTAATATAATACTACATTATTATACTATTTTTACAACTCATCCATATATATTATTTTACGACACTTCGGAAAGTTTGAACACCCATAAAACTCTTTTCCTTCATTCTCGCCCTTCTTTGCAACGCGAAGCACCATTGCACTCCCACAACGAGTGCACATTATAGTGCCATCTTTATTTATTTCAGTGTCTACACCATTCACATCGGGCACTGTATCATTGATTATTTTTTCTGTATCTGCATTATTTATTTCTAGTACTTCTTTGTTTTGGTCTTCCACTCCATCCAAGTGCGAATTTTTAAGTTTCCTATATTGCTCCATGTAGTTTTGGGGATTTTCCTTGTGAGCATTCAAAAAAAAGTCTCCTAATGCTACCATATCTTTTTCTAAGTTCTCGTCTTTTGGATTATGATTTTTCTTAATATGCCTTACTAACTGGTCTACGCTAATAATTTTATTTTTTACATCTTTAGGCGCATATCTTGTACTTATTTTTCCAGTTGGATTTGCCATTACCACAAGTGGAATATAATTTTTTCTTGCATTTTTTTCGAACATAGCCTTTGCAAGAAAATTTGTTTTTTCCCTGTATCTAATCTGCAATATAAGTTCTACATGTCGGTCACATTGAGTAATAGGAGAATATATTTTTTGTGTCTTATTATGTATTTTTCTATAAAAATCGCCACTGTCTGTGACACTGACATCACCATACATGTTTTTTGATTCGATGATATAATTCTTGCCTCTAGTGATAATTAAAAAATCAATCTGAGCCGAAAGATCTTCATATTCCAAATACAAATCATGTAGCACAAGCATTGGAAATCCGCTATTTTTTAGCTCAAATAAAATAGCATTTTCTCCTTTGATTCCATATTCTAAGTTGCGTATTGCTTGTTCGATTTTACTTTTTTCACTTTCGGGGCAAGTTTCGAGTATTTCTTTCAGTTCGTTTATTTCACTTTCCGAAATTAAACTCTCTTTAATAACTTGACATCCTTTTATTTTATCAAATATTCCCATTTCATTGTTCCTTTTCATTTAGGCTAATGTTAACTATTTCCCATTTAGTTATATCTCATATATACAATATAACAAAAAAACCACAACGCTCAGATTAACATCCAAGGATTGTGGTCTCGTATTACATTAAATCGAGTATCGCTTAGCCCACGTGCTAGCTACCTATTTTTTAATAATTGTACTGCCTATTCATAGCTTATTAACTGCATATTTTCAATAAAGCATTTATCACTTTTCACACTAGCTCCCAATCTTCTCCGGATTGCGATATTCACTCATGTCGTAGCCCATTTTTTCGCATTCCTCTATATGGCTCCAATATGCTTCGTCTTTTTCATCTTGTAGCTTGTTGATTTCGGCGATTTCTTTCATGTAGCGTGCCGCTTTTTGTGCCGCTGTTTCAGTATTAGACTGGAATTCAAACTTAATGCTTTTTTGCAATAATTTGATTGCTGCATCCTTATACTTGATCGAAAGAGCTCCCAAGGAAGCCATGATATAATCGTCGTCTACCAATATTTCCGCTGTTTCAGGTGGGAAAAGTAGCATGCCAGTTTCATTATGTTTCGCTATCTCTTGCATGATTTGGACTCTGTTAGGCAATCTAGTAAGTGCACCACCTGTGCCCACTATATATTTAATCGGAGTTAGGTCTTTCCCCTCTGCTACCATGCTTCTTCCCGATGCCGTATATATGTATCTAATAGTTCCCGCATGTCTTTCTGTTGCACGGATTACGGCTTCTTTTGTAAGCCTTTCTACGAATTTGATTTCATCATCTGTTTTTGGAATAGCCTGATAGCTTTCCAGTACAGATTCCAAGTCGATACCCATTTCAGTGAGCTCTTTTACTAGTTTTTCCTCTCCGATAGATTCTATAACTTTAAGTCGATTAACATAGACTCCAAGGTCACCCTCTACCGTTCGCTTGGCTTTTGGTTCTGGTGCAATCAGGATTCTCGCAACTTGATCGGATTCTTCACACACGGAGTGCAAGTCGGTAGTTGCTCCGCCTACATCAAGTACGATTACATTACCAACACACTCGTATAGAAGTTTAGTAGCAACCATTACTGCACCAGGTGTTGGAACGATAGGACCGCTAACCATTTCTCGCACAAACTCCATGCCGGGCGCATGTGTTATATGATCTTCGAATGCTTGTTGTATTATCTTGCGACAAGGTTCAACATTCAGTTCATCTATTCTGGGATATACGTTTTCTACATTGTAGAGTTTTTGCCCGCTTTCCTCATCAAAGATGAGTTCCATCTCTCCTTGATTTTCGATGTTGCCCGCATAGATGATTGGAATATTTAATCCCATGTTGCGAATCATTTCCGCATTATCAAGTGCGGTATCACGCTCGCCGTAGTCTACGCCCCCAGCAATCAAAATTAAATTAGGTTCAATTTCTTTTATTTTGGTAATGTCTGAACGTCGAAGTTTCCCAGCCGTGATATAATGAATTATTCCGCCCGCGCCCAATGCAGCCTCTTTTGCCGCCTTTGCCGTCATATCATATACGAGTCCATGTACACTCATCTTCAAGCCGCCTGCCGCTGATGAAGTTGCAAGCATTTCATCATATTCGATACTATCTATGTTCATTTTTTTACACAAATCATCTATAGCACCTTGAAGTCCAATCCTGACATCTCCTTGCATTACAGATGTCGGCGCTTGTCCTTGTCCCCAAAATATAGGGTCGGCCGATTCCAAGTTTTTAAACGCATTGACTACCGTAGTTGTAGAGCCGATTTCGGCAACTAACACATCTACTTTCATTTTTTTCTCCTCTATTAATCGTGCTTTTTATATTCTAACACCAAGATTTCTTATTTTATATATTCTTTATGCACGTATGGGCTTGTAGTAGTTCTTAACACCCCTCCATACCCCAGTTTAAAAGAAACGATGTCTCCAACGTTGTACTCTTTGTCGCATCTTGTCATATCTAATATGATATGATCAGAACTTCCACCCATTATTTCCATTTGGCTATCGACAGGTTCCATACTTCCAAGATCGGTATCTTGTTTTCCTACTGCAATGATGCCTCTTTTCATCATGCCCCTATCTTCGTAGTACGGTTTTTCTCCGAATGCATCTACTCCCACTTCACCAATAGGAAGTGATGGTTTTTCTTTTAATTCAATTATTTCCGCTTCTAATATCAATGTCTCGTCTGTTGTTCCAGAAAGTTTGGTTTCGTATGCGGTATCATTACCAAGCAAGAACGCTTCTCCAAGTCGCAAGTTGTTGATTCCTTTTGGCAATTCACCTTTTTCTATTAGATATATAGAGCTAGAGTTGCCACCCGATATCATTTCCAATTCGACATTGTGTTTCTTGGAAATTCTTTCTGCAATTTCTACTAGCAATGACAAGTTTTCATTCTTAGGAATAATTGCCCCATAACAAGTGAGATTTACTCCTATTCCGTACAAGTTAATATTTTCAAGCTTCAATATTTCGCTAACTGTTTCGTCGATTATCTCTTCATCTTGATAAAAGATACCTTCTCTTAAATCACCCAAATCGATCATAAGTACTATATCATGTTTTTTGTTATTCTTCTTAGCTTCTTCATTTAGCATTTTGATTGTAGTAAGCTCTGAGTTAAAACTGATGTCTGCATATTCTACAACTTCTTTTATTTCGCTTTGCATCGGAATTCTGAGCAGTAGTGTCTTCTTATTATTTTCTCTGCACGATTTAGCATATCCTTCAATATTTTTCATTCTTGAATCTGCCAAAAAGTCCACATTTTTATTGTTTACAAGCATTTTGACTACATTTTCGTCCGCACATACACCTTTGGTTACTACCATAAGTGAACAGTCACCTTTTTGGGTGATAGCAGCACAGGCATTCAAGTTTTGCTCTAACTTATTAACATCAATATTCAATTTAGGGTACATATTATCTCCTTTAGATTCATAAAATTTTATTGCTTTACAATTCCAATTATAAACATAATAAAATCAAAATACAACCACCTAAGTTTATTTTTTTATTTATGGAATATTTCACTTACATAAATCCCTCTCAGATACAAAAACATGTTAAAAATTTGCCGTCACTCCTTGTGCCAATATTTTTGCACTATATATGCCAACATTTTTGCACTACTCGGTTATTTTTTAACTATTCCCTCTTTTTCTAAGCGAATAATACTATCTAAATTACATGCTTTCACATCATTTCACATGTTTTACATATTGACATTTCAATGCATTTCGCCCCCTTCACAATTCCCTCACATAGTCTATCGAGTTTTCACACATTTTACTTCCTATATCCTCCATATTTGTATTATATTCATATAATATATAAGAATTCAAAGTAAATATAAGGAGTTTTGCCCTCACTGTCATATTTCATAAAATATTATTTGCTTTTTTTATCCATTTGGCACAATATTTGCAAATAATTAAAAAATAGTGGCATTACTCGTGTTCAAGAGCAAAATCGCAGTCATACTGCTGACTAGATTTACACTGACATGTATATTGCTTTCGAAGTAGATTATGTAGATTGGCTCGAATTTGTATTACGAATCCACGTTACAATTAACTGTATTACTATTTATCATGTCGCCCCTATGCGACTAATTCATAGGGAGAAAGGGAAGCATGTTCTTAGTTTTTACTATAGAATATGCGAGGTTAAAAATGGAGAATGTAAAAGTAATTATCTGGGGTCTAGGCGCTATGGGTGGCGGTGTTGCTGACATGCTACTTAAGAAAAAAGGTGTTGACATTGTTGCCGTAGCTGGTAGGGGCAAAAAAATTGGCACTTCTATGTTTGATTATATCAAAACAGAAAAAGGCGACAGAGCGGATGTAAAAATCCAAGCTTACGAAGATTGCATAACAAAAGGTGCTGCTGATGTAGTTATCCTTTGTACTGACTCTTTCACAAAAGAAGCTTTCCCTAAAATGAAATACATCCTAGAGCAAGGAATCAACGTAATTTCTTCTGCTGAAGAAATGGCTTTCCCACATGCTCAAGATCCTGATTTAGCTGACGAACTAGACAAAATCGCAAAAGCAAATGGCGTTTCTATCCTAGGAACAGGCATCAACCCTGGTCACATCATGGACTTACTTGTTCTTGTTATGACTGGTTGCCTTACTGACGTAGAAGAAATCACTTCTAGAAGAGTTAACTCTCTTTCTCCTTTTGGACCGCTTGTTATGCACGAACAAGGTATCGGCATCTCTAAAGAAGAGTTTATGGAAAGAAAGGCTAATGGAACTATGTCTGGTCACGTAGGTTTCGCTGAATCTGTAGGAATGATCGCTGAAGGTTTAGGATTGAAGATTAAAGAATTCTCTCAAGACATGATGCCTATCACTACTGATGTAGACAGAAAGTCTCCATACGGATTCGCTGCTGCTGGTAGCTGCGCAGGAGTTGCTATGACAGCTGAAGCTGTATTAGAAAATGGAATCAAAGTTCACATGGATCACCCTCAACAAATCGAACCAGAACAAATCGGAGTTCAAACTGGTGACTATGTAATAATCAAAGGTACTCCAAACGTAAATATGGTAAACAGCCCTGAAATCGAAGGTGGCCTTGGAACTATTGCAATGTGTGCTAACATGATCCCTCAAATCATCAACGCAGAACCTGGTCTTCACACTATGCTTACTCTTCCTATTCCAAGAGCATTAATGGGTGACGTAAGAGATAGAATCGACGCAAACAAAAAAATCGTAAAATAAATATTGTAAATAAAGCTAACCCGAAACTCCTTGGTATTTGCTAATTAGAATTATGGATGCAATGTAATCCATATCTTAAAGTCTCAAATATCGATGGATTCGGGTTAATTTTAACATCAAAACAATTAATTGCTTATAACAGATAATTATAGGAGCGTGAAAATGGCAAAAAAAGGTGATTGGGTTCGAATCCATTCCATAGTACTTAAAGCCGATGAAAGAACCGCAAAGATTCCAGAAGACACGAAGAAAACAGATTTACAAATGTGGACTAAAGGCACTTTGCAAGAAGATGCGAACATAGGCGACGAAGTCACAATCAAAACTGCTGCAAATAGGATTACAAAAGGAACTTTAGTAGAAGTAAACCCATACTATTCACATAGTTTCGGAGAATTTGTTCCAGAAATAATCGAAATTGACCAAAGATTGAGATGTGCGGCGTTCGGGGGTGATAAATAATGGGAATAGCAAAAGATTATAATTCCGTAATGGGTAGATCAAACGAAATAATGAAGGAGGCTCTTGGCTTAGACTATAACGAATTCGAGTCCGGTTCAGTAGCTTTCGATTACGAAGCCCTTATGAAATCTACAGGATACACGATTGATGAAGTAATCAAGATACAATCTGCGATGGCTGTGGGAAATACTCCTCTTATTGAACTAAAGAACATTTCTGCATTGTCTAGAAAATACGCAAAGCCTGGTTATGGCGCTAGGATTTTCGTAAAAGACGAGGCGGCGAATGCTTCCGGAAGTTTCAAAGCTAGAAGAGCTGCTTGCGCAGTAGCGCATGCAAAAAAATTAGGTTACAAAGGCGTTATGGCTGCAACTTCAGGAAACTATGGTGCAGCGGTTGCTTCTCAAGCAGCAATGCAGGGTCTTGAATGTATCATTTGTCAAGAGTGTTATGATTCAAAACAAGTAGGTCAACCCGAAATTTTAGAAAAAGCAAGAAAATGCGAAGCATACGGTGCTGAAGTAGTACAACTTACAGTAGGCCCTGAACTATTTTACTCTTTCCTATCTATATTGGAAGACACCGGATACTTCAACGCTTCTTTGTACTCTCCATTCGGAATAGCAGGAGTAGAAACTTTAGGGTACGAAATTGCTATGCAATGCCGTGAATTAGTTGGAAAAGACCCTGATATGGTAGTTTGCACGCACGCTGGTGGCGGAATGATTACAGGGACTGGCAGAGGCTTGCAAAAGGCTGGTTGTGTAGACACCCAACTAGTAGCTGCGTCAATAGACATGACGGGACTACACATGGCTTCTGACACTCAATTTAACAAAAAATCTTGTACTACTGGACATACAGGCTTCGGAGTTCCATATGCGACTGATCCGGATCACTCTGATGTTCCAAGAAGTGCTGCACGTCCTCTAAGATACATGGACAGATATGTCACAGTTACTCAAGGCGAAATCATGTATGCAACAGAAGCTCTAGCTACCTTAGAAGGTCTCGAAAGAGGTCCTGCTGGAAACACATCTGTTGCGGCTGCATTTGCTCTAGCGCAAGATTTACCAGAAGATGCTATCATAGTAGTAAGCGAAACCGAATACACGGGTGCTGGTAAACATATCCAACCTCAAATAGATTTTGCTAAGAAAAATGGCATAGAAGTTAAATTTGGTAACCCAAGCGAAGAAGATAAACCTGGCGAAAATATTATTTTCCCAGAAGATCCATCACTTATCAAGTACAAAGAAAGTGACATGACTAGATTGAGAACTTCTTTTATAAATAAAGCATTGAAACACGCAGGTGTTACAACTCCTACTGAACAAGATCTCGAATACTTGGCAGTAGAAACAAAAACAGATGTTGCGTTCGTAAAGAGCGTGTTAGGTTTGTAGAAAGGACTTAGAATGAAAAGAGCAGACGATTTTGCAGAAAGAAGAAAAC
>CAYJGJ010000002.1:40151-84387 GCA_964370025.1 uncultured Oscillospiraceae bacterium | reverse complement strand
CGCTATCGACAATGCCTTTGCAAAATCTTCCTTGTGTCGAAATGTTCTCGAATAAGTAAAAGGTTGATGTACCGCCCAAACCCGATTGTATCCTAATTTCACAGCCATTTGGAGCATCACTTCAATTTCTGTAGGATGATGCGCATAATCATCCACTATAGTAATTTCATCTATTACATCCACAAATTCAAATCTACGCCCAGCTCCCTTAAATGCCTTCATTCCCTCTTGAATTTGCGATATGCTCAATCCAATTTGCAAAGCCGCAGAAATCGCTGCTAACGCATTCATTAAATTATGCTCTCCCGGAACACCTAAGCAAACGACACCTAACTTTTCAATTCCTTTCATTAATGCGAAAGTAGTTTCAATCCCATTATAAACAACATCCGTCGCATAGTAATCGTTGTGATCGCTCAAACCAAACGTTATAATTTCTTTATCTTGAATTAATTCTATTACACGTTTTGATTTTTCATCGTCTCCGTTAATAATCACGATTTTTGAAGCATTATTACAAAATCGAGCAAAGGACATAATTATATTATCCAATGATTTGAAATAATCCAGATGGTCTTCATCAACATTAATAACAACAGCAATATCAGTAGATAAATTCAGAAATGAATCTCTAAATTCACAAGCCTCACAAACCATATAGTCGCTTTTACCTAATCTTCCGTTTCCGCCTATACTAGCTAGCTTGCCACCTATAGCGCATGTTGGATCAATAGCTGCAGTAAGCAGAATTTGTGAAAGCATAGAAGTTGTCGTAGTCTTACCGTGGGAACCACTTATACAAATTGAATTTCCATACCATGAAGACACTAATCCAAGCAGCTCGCTTCTCTCGATCATTGGCAATTGTAGTCGCCGTGCCTCTTTCAATTCCGGATTGTCAATCCTTATTGCAGGCGTATAAACCACTAGTTCGACATCTCGTATATTAGAGGATTCTTGCTTTAGATTAACAGTAATGCCTAGACTTCGAATAGCTTCAATCGTTTCTGTTTCATTTACATCTGAACCCTTTATATCATATCCCATAGAAAAAAGTATCTGTGCCAATGGATACATTCCAGAGCCGCCTATTCCGATAAAGTATATTTTCTTCTTTCCATCAAGTATGTTAGCGTTCACCATTAATATTTGTCCCCTCGTTAATTCTTTGTATATTCCGCATATATCATAATTTATTATTTTACACTAAATACAACTTTCTGTCAATGCAACCTATCAATTATAACCTCCAAATTAGACTATATTTAAATGCACATCTATAGAAAATTATAGTTAGACCCATTTCATCTAAAGAGCTAAAACAAAAGTAATATAAGACAGAAGTTAAAGTTTCGTTATATAAGAAAATCCACCACTAGCATTCAATCGCTTTAATCGCAGTGGTGGATCATTTTAAAGAAGTGACTTTGAAAGAAAACAATACATTTCACAACTTTATATTATACAAGAAGATAATTAGATTCACATCTAGAAGAACATAGGGATAAAATAGAATCCAACGCAAGCCATAACTGTCCAAAATACCCATATAAAGGCACAGAATCCCCAAGCATCTTTTAGCTTCATTCCTACAACAGATAATGCTGGTATCAAGTATAGAGGTTGAAGCAAGTTAGTCGCTTCATCACCATGTACAAATGCATTGATGCATGTAATAACGTCCGCGCCAGTTTGCTGTGCAGCCTCTATTATAAGTGGACCTTGCACTATCCACTGTCCACCTTGGGATGGGATGAATAAGTTTACAACAGAAGCTGACAAGAATGACATTATTGGCATTGTTTGAGCATTGGCTATTGAAACCATGAATGATACAATAATTAACGCTAAACCAGATGATTGCATGATGCCCATAATTCCACCGTAGAAAGGGAATTGAATCATTACTTCGCAACCTAGGAACATATTATCTTTGTGTGCCTCAACAAAAGCACGTGGGCTGTTATATAAGAAGCAGTTTGCTGCTAAGAAAATCAAGATAATAAAGTTTACTGATAATGACCCCATGAATCCTTTGGTAGCAAATGATGAAATTATGTAAATAAGTGAAAATATACCAACAAGCCACATGATAATACGGCTACCATTCATTTTGTCTGCTACAGTCTCTTTAGAAGTCATTTTGTAATCTTTGGTTGTATCGTTTATTTCACTTCTAAACTCTACCAATTCATGTGCTGGTGGACGCGTAAAAATTGCAAGCACCATAAAAACTACAGCCATGATAATCCAGATAGTAACATTAATAGGATTATATACGGAGATATCTTGAGTTACAACTCCGATGACATCAGCAAGCGCATGTCCCTCTGTAGCAATAGTCGCATACACTGATGCAGTTGGCCCTAAGCATTGTCCAAATATCATTGTAGTATAACCTGCTGCTAACATCATGGGGAAGTGTAATCCTTTGATGTTTTTGGAAAGTTGCATTGCCAAAATTGGTGTTATTATAGTACAAAACGCCCAATTTACGAAGCTAGAAGCAAATCCAAAGGCCATTAATAGAACCATAGCGGCAGATGGTGTACGCACCAATTTTGCAAGACTAAGTAGCGCATTTTTTACATGTCCTGATTTTGCAGTAGTAGCACATACGACTACCATTAAGGACATCTGCATAGCAAATGTTAGTTGTGTCCAAAGTCCGTCTGCCCAATAAGTAATCAAAGTTATTGGATTTGTTCCAGTACCAACTAATGCTGCAAGAAATACGATAAATGTTAAAATAAGACAGAATACAAATGAATCAGGAATAATTTTTTCTGCAGCATATTGGAATTTCTTACTCATACGCCATAATGGAGTACCTTTTGAATGAATTGCAATATTAGAATCTTTCATAATATTATACCAACCTTTCTTTTATTAATACTTTGAAATAATTTACTTTTTGCATCACTTTTTAGTTAGAAAGTCTGTCTTTACTTTTTAGATATCATGTCGACAAGATACTTATTTAACTCGGCACGAGAATTATCAATATCCTCTTCTGTCCATTTTTGCAAACCTTCGCCTGTTTTGAATCCAAGTTTACCTTCCTGGCACAGTTTTTTAATCAATGGAGATACGCTATGACTATCCTCCAAATCTTTAAAAATATAATCATGAATATTATGAGTTAGATCCAATCCCACCAAGTCAGCATTTTCTAATGGACCAAGTTGGGGCAAGCGAAGTCCAAAGGAATAACGGACTGCCTTATCAACTGTTGCGGCATCGGCAATGCCATTTTCTACGATGGAGATAGCCTCACGCCATAATGCGTGTTGCATCCTATTGGCAATGAAGCCCGGAACATCTTTTTTGCATAAAACTGCAACTTTACCGACTCCTTCAAGCACATCCATGACAATCTGCGCAACCTCATCAGAAGAAGCATCAGACTTAACTACTTCGACCAATGGAATCAGGTGTCCAGGATTCCAAAAATGAGTACCGACGAAACGCTCCCTATGTTTTAATTCTAAAGATATCTCACTAGGACTCATCACCGATGAATTTGTGCAAAAGATGGTATCCGGACGACAACGCGCCTCTAACTTGGCGAATATTTCTCTTTTTATCGCCATATCTTCAAATACAGCCTCAATTACAAAATCCGCCGCAGAAATATGATCACTATCAATATCTGTTGTAAATGAAATACGGTTAATTCGTTCTTCAACTTCCTGTGATGTCACCGCGCCAACTTCTACTAACTGTTTAGTATTAGCTCGAATAAATGATGAGATTTCTGTATCATTAATATCGTATAATGCTACCTTGAATATTGGATTAGACGCCATAACATAAGCCAAGTTCTTGCCCATCAATCCTGCTCCGCAAATCAAAATGTTTTTAATCTCTCTCACTTCTATCATCTCCTGTTCAAATTTTTACTAGTCAATTCTTATAAAATTGACATTTAATACTTGTGGAATCAAATACTCAATACCTACAAATGTTATTACTCTACAATCATATAATCCTGAGGGTTTTCTTTAAATATTTTTCCTGTTTCCCCTACTAGAATTCCTGCCTCATTACATTGAGGACATTGACCAAATGATATGCTGTCAATATTGGCGAGCTCCCATCGGAATTTCAATTTACACTCTTGGCATTGGTAGAACATCCAATATGCACCCCAACTCATTACGAAATACTCAATATTTTACGAGCCTCATCAGGGGTCGCAATTTCGCGTCCATACTCTTTAGCAATTCTCACAGCGCGCTCTACGAATTGAGAATTAGATTCCGCAAGTTGATTTTTTGAGTACATAACGTTATCTTCCATTCCCACACGGATATGTCCTCCCATAGCTACAGCACCATAAGTCATTTCTAATGCGGATTTTCCTACACCAAAGCAACTCCAAGTAGATCCCGGGCAAAGTTGCTCCATAGTTTCTTTCATAAATATTAGGTTCTTCATAGATCCAGGAATACCATTAGCACACCCCATACAAAATTGAAAGTGTAATGGAGCTTTTAAAATACCTTTTTTCAAATAATATGCAGCATTTCCAATCATACCTGGATCGAAGGCTTCAATTTCCGGTTTTACTCCCCATGATTGCATGTTAGTCCCCAATTCTTCTAAGAATTTCGGCGTATTTAAAAATAGTCCTGAATGCATCCAGTTCATAGAACCACAGTCGTACGACGCCATTTCCGGTTTTAATAACTCCAAATGAGCTTGGCGTGTTTCATCAGTTGCATTTAGGTCACCAGATGTTGTCAAGTTGATAATAATGTCACAGTCAGGGTGGTTTTCACGCAATAGGCGAACAGTTTCAGCAAATCGAACTTTGTCCATTGTTCCATTCCCATTATCATCGCGCATATGCATATGCGCCATAGCTGCACCAGCTTTCCAGCAAGAATATACATCCTCGGAAATCTCGCTAGGTGTCATGGGAACATTCGGATTATTCTCCTTCTTTGGCCATGCTCCTGTTGTTGCAACGGTTATTATAATTTTTTCCATACTCTCCTCCAATTCTTAGACGTGCTAGATATTCTTTCCTTATTGCAAATACTGTGCCAGATTGTATTTTTTATATTCTATCTTTAGAATTATTGAAAAACCAATACTTTTGCACTTTATGACAATTTTTATTTTACTTTGCGTTGATATTTTACACCACACGTACTGTAAGCAATTGAATGGGAGGTACTCTATAATGACTGAATGTTAACTGCTATCCTTCATATTATCAATTGTATCATCCATGGTATAACATAAAAAAAGCGTTGAAAAATTTCACCGTGTGGAGATATATTTCAACGCTTTATTTTACTTTCATCTTTTAAGAATTATTTATCTACATTAATTTCTATATTGTTATCTATATTTCTACTTTCTATTTTTTTCGTCATCATATACTATAGCAGTAGACATTTTTTTTGCAAGCGTAGAATGATCTACGCCGAGCACTTTTGCTGCTTTTCGATAAGAACCTTCTTGTTTTAATGTGTTTAAAATTATGTTCTGCTCAAATGCCTGAACCTGAGATTTCAGTCCTTTCCCACTTAATGCATCTGTATTGCCTGGATGTTCTCTTCCATATAGTGCACGATATATATTATTAGGAGTAATTTTATCACATGTATTAATGACCACAATTCGCTCTATCAAATTTTCAAGTTCCCGTACATTACCTGGCCAATCATAATCAATTAATAATTCTATACCTTCTGACAAGATCGTTTGCTTCTTTGCATATTTTTTTGATAAGTTTTCACAGAATTGGTTTGCCAAAAGTGGAATATCTTCCCTTCGCTCTCTCAAAGGTGGCAGATTAATAGGAATTACATTAAGGCGATAATACAAATCTTGACGAAATTCTCCTTTAGCTACTTGTTCTTCCAAATCTCTATTGGTAGATACAATAAGTCGGAAATCTAAAGGAATTGGAAATTGCCCACCTAATGGAGTAACCTCTCGCTCTTGAAGAACACGCAGAAGTTTGGATTGTAAGCCCAAAGGCAATTCTCCAATCTCATCCAAAAGCAAAACTCCAGTGTTAGCAAGCGAAAGTAGACCAGCTTTACCGCCGGATTTTGCTCCTGTAAATGCACCATTTTCATATCCAAAAAGTTCCGACTCCAATAGTTCCGTGGGTATAGCTGCACAATTAACTTTGATAAAAGGGCGTCCACTTCGCTTACTTTCCTGATAGAGCATTCCTGCAATTAACTCTTTACCGGTTCCCGATTCTCCTGTAATAAGTACTGTAGCATCAGTATCCGAAACATTGTAAACCATTTCAATTACAGATTCCATGGCCTTACTTTGATATTGGAATATTCTCTCTCCTATCTGCATTTTACGCATGTATGCTAATTCATCGTATGTCTGTTTTTGTTCTATGGTTATATCCTTTAATTTCTGCTCTAATTCTTTCAACCCTGAAAAATCGCGTGTAGAACAAACAACCAGTTGTATTTCCCCTGAGTCATTAAATAATGGGGTTCCAGTAACAAGAACTTCCTTATCTTTTCTCAAGATATATGCGATGCTATTTACTTGTTTTCGTTCGCGTAGCACCTGCACAGTCACTGAACCTTTATAGAATTTTCCCTCATTTTCAATATCTTGAATATAACGTCCAACAATTTCCTCAGTCTTTATTCCTGTGGTACGAGTATATCCAGGGTTAATATATATAATTTTTCCACTTCCGTCCGATATATGTATTCCATCATAAATATGATCACAAATTCTCATATAGTCATATCTACTCTGTGAAAGTTCATAAAGATCCTTAACAATCTTCTTTATTTCATCAGTATCAGATATTTTTTCCAATCGTGAGTATAATTCATCTAAGAGTTTATATATGTCAGTATCTTTTTTATTTTTTTTATTCAAAACTTTCCTCCATTTTTGAATCACTGGTTTCCACTATAATTCTCTAACACCATATTCTATTGATGAAATTTAATATATACATCCCTTAAAAGCGAAGTAATATCTTTACTGCTTCGCTTTTCTATGCGGGCAGTCTTCTTTTCCATGCAGATATTGCACATGAAATAGTAAAAATTATTATATTAGCAACTACAATAGTACTACCTACTGGCGTTCCATATAGAATTGAAACAATAATACCACAAAATGCACAAACTATGGAAATTACTACTGAAGACATTATGACACTTTTGAAATTATTATAAATTCTCATGGAAGACAGTGCTGGGAAAACCACAAGCGCACTTGTAAGCAATGATCCTACTAAATTCATTGCTACGACGATAACTGCAGCTATTGTGACAGCGATCAATGTATTGAAAAATGGCGCATTAATACCAGAAGCTTTAGCAAAGTTCTCATCAAATGTAACTACAAATATCTTATTGTAAAAAATTAAGAATACAGCAATTACAAATACTGATAATATCACGCATATAAAAACATCTGTAGCACTAAGTGTCAATATCGATATTGATCCAAAAAGTGTAGTACACACATCACCCGCAATGTTGCTCGATGTTGGAATTACATTCATCAATAGGTATCCGACTGCAAGTGAGCCAACGGATAACATAGCTATTGCTGCGTCTCCGTTTATTTTGGCATTTTGACCTATACGAAGTAACAATACTGCGCACATTGCGGTAACAGGGAAAACTAGTACTTCTTGATTTGCAAACTTAAGTACTGACGCAACCGCGATTGCACCAAATGCTATATGAGAAAGACCGTCACCAATATACGACATTCTCTTTAGCACTAGTGTAGCTCCAAGCAAAGATGAACATAACGCAATAAGTATGCCCACAATCATAGCATACACTACAAAAGAATAAGAAAAATATTCCGATAAAGTTTCCATTATATTCATTTCTATTCCTTTCTCATCATATTATATATTCTGATTTGATGATCGTATCATGTCTCACTTGTTATCGCACTATTTACCATGAGCTACGAGCGAGACGCACATGCAGCAATTTTTTCATATTCACTCTTTGTCATTTTAACAACAGCTGACTTACTTATGCTTATGACATAGTCAATATCATTCATAACTTCCTGAAGATTATGAGTAATCATAACGACAGTAATTCCCTCACGATTTAAGTTTTTCACTACTTTATATAAATCTTGTGTGGCAGCAGCATCCAATCCCGCCGCAGGTTCATCTAACAGCAAAATATCTCTTGTAGAGCATAAAGCTCTTGCTAGCAACACTCGCTGTTGTTGCCCCCCTGACAGTTCGCTATAACTTTTTCTTGCAATATCAAGAACCCCGAGTTTTTCCAAATTATCATTTGCAAGCTTTCTATCCGCCCTGTTATAAAAGGGTTTAAAGATTGCAGAGTTAGCGCATCCCGATATTGCAACCTCATATACTGAAGCAGGGAAGTTCTTTTGTAGTTGAGTTTGTTGAGGAAGATATCCTATGGGATTTCTTCGCAACTTGATATTGGAATAAGAATTAACACCTTCATCTCCAATTACAATCTCTCCCGCAATTGGAGGCAATAAATCCAACAAGGTTTTAATGAGAGTGCTTTTACCAACCCCATTTTCACCTATTATGCAAGTATATGAACCTTTCGGTATAGTAAAGTTTATGTTTTCAATCAAGACTTTGTTCTCATATCCTATTGCGAGATTTTTGCATTTTATCTCCATTTTACCCTCTATTTTTGAAATATGACAAAAAACAGTAACATACTACTTGCATGATATTATTCTAAGATTATTCGCCTAATACTATTTTTAACGTTTCCAAATTTTTTTCCATTACTGAAATATATGTAACACCATCTTCGATATCTTGTTGAGAAATCGACTGGATTGAATTCATAGAAAGTATATTTATTTCTTCAGGCATACTTGAACTCAATTCATTAACGGTAGAAATAACAGTATTGGCCAACTCTTCTAACCCATTTTCTAAAATGACTATGTTTTTTGTGTCTAATTCAACAATTTTTCCTGATAAGGTTGCAATTGTCTCGAAACTTGCTTCTGTTTCAGCAGAACACCCATCGAATGCCGCATAATAGTTGATTTCATAATCATCCATCATGTAAGCAAAGGGGAATCTATCAGTGATAATTACAGTGTCTCGGATAGACTCATCAACAGCTGTTTTATATTGCAAATCAAGATCATTCAACTCGTTAATATATTGGATAGTATTTTCTTCATAAATATATGAATTTTCAGGATCTAGTTGAGAAATCTCGTCTAAAATTACTTCACAAAATACAATTGCATTGCGAAGAGATAACCATACATGCTCATCTGCATGTAGATGCTCATCCTCATGGCCATCGTGATCATGGCCATCGTGATCATCATGACCATGGTCTTCATCATTCGATTCTTCATTTGAAAATGGAGCCTGCTCAGAATGCGATGCGTTCAAAACGTCATATCCTAAAGTATCAATCAAATTGATTACTCTCATAGTTTCATTTGCTGCCTCTTCTAAGACATCATCGACCCAATCATCGGACTCTCCACCAGTATGTATGAAAAGGTCAGACGAGGATATCTTCAAAATATCCTCTGTGCTTGGTTCATAATTATGAATATCTACACCGCTATCAATCAAAAGCGTGAGTTCAATGTTGCTGGAACTATCCCCGACAATCTGTCTGATCCAATCGTATTCAGGAAATGATGTTGCAACGATTGATATTTTATCGTCTCCGCTATTATTTGAGCATCCATTTAAAAATAGAGCAATCGACAAGAATAAAATACTTAATACTTTTTTCATTTTAGTTCTCCTTAATACAATCATTCATAAAACTATCTGAACATTTTTCACACTCTCCGTACAAGAAGGCACCTGTACAGTTTATTTTAAAATCATATTCTTCCTTCGCGTATCCTACCATCATCTGCGAAATATGTTGATTAAGATGGAATGTGGCATCACATTTTTTACACTTTAAATGCACAACATTAAAACAATGATCCGGATCCATATATTGATAAAACATACCTTGGCGAATGCTATCATTAACTCTGCAAATCTGGCCATCATTTTCCATATCGCTCAAATTCCTATATATAGCACTCATGCTGATATCTCGACTATCCAATGAATCATATATATCTTGAGCACTTACTGAGCGATGCATATTTTTTTGGAAAAAATCAATCAATTTTTTCCTTTGTTCTGTCTTGTATTTAGTCATATCATATCTTTCCAAATAAAAATAAAGAATTTATTTTGTTTCTAATTTTGCATCTATTTTTCATTTTTGCATGTATCAAGAATTGCAGGAAACCCACAAATAAATACAATTTCACCAAAGAACAGTATATCATTTGGACTATATTTGCAACTCATTCGCAAATTCATTATAGTTCAATATTCCATTATTGTCAAGACATATTACTTAACTAAGTCAGATTTTTTAAAATTTGACTTGATAATCTATAATTCAATATTTTTTTAGCTATATTTTTCCACATATAATCTTTAGTTTTTATTCCGTTTCTACTACGAAAAGTTAAACGATGTATACTTTATTGTTTCAGTTTACAATGGGCTTTTTGCAAAAAAAAACTACCGAAAATCGGTAGTTCCTTTTATATGGTAGGGGATGAGAGGCTCGAACTCCCAACCAACGGATTCGAAGACCGCTACTCTATCCAATTGAGCTAATCCCCCCTAGTTATATCCATGTTTGAATTGTTTTCTAACTATTCTATTTTTCATTTATTACTATACTGCTTGCTAAGCTTCTATTTATTTGCATCTTTTTCGATATCGGTAAATCCTTTGCCCATTCCAAATACAGTGTCAACATGCAGGATTGTAACAAAAGCTCCCGGATCTTGTCTTGCCAAGAATTTTTTAATCAAAATACCTTCTCTTGGAGAGCAAAGGACAACGAGTTCTTTCTTTTGTTCTCCGGTATATTCACCTACAATCATTCGACTTGAAATGCCTCTTCTTAAGTCATTCGTAACATAATCTATAATCTCTTCAGGTTTCTTACTTATAATAACAAGCTGCACTATTTTTGTTTCAAGACCATACAATACAAAATCTACAGCTTTCGCCGAAATAAACTGTGTCACAAGTGCATAAAGAGCGATGTTGCGACCAAAGACCGCCGCGCTCGCAATTATTATCGACGAATCTACAATTAGCAATATTTTACTAATGTCTACATGTGGCAAGCAACGTTTTTTGATAATTTTCGCTATCGATTCCGAGCCGAAAAACATATATCCTCGCGAAAAAACTATCCCGCTGCACAGGCCATAAAAAACACCGCAGAATATAGCCGCTAGCATTATATCTCTTTCTTCAAGCAATTTAACATCTAGGAATTCAAATATAGATATAATAAAAGGCATAATTATTGAAGCTATCAGTGCCTTTTGTGCTTCTTTCCACCCGATAGTGATGATTACTAGTATAAATATAATGGCGGACATAAAATAATATCCAACAGAATAGCTAATGTCTACATATCCTTGAATTATTCTTATTATACCAGTGATTCCTCCCGAGGTCAATCCGTTCGGCACTAATACTGCCGTGGTAGAAAAAGCGGCAAGAACACATGCAATGACAATAAAAAACAAATCTATCATAAATATTTTGAATCTCTGTTTCTTTTCTTCTTTTGTATATGTTCGTTTTATTTTATTTTGTTTACTCATTACTCTATTTCCGCAAACTTATTTTATTAAATTCAATACGTTTTCTGTAATTCTACCGGTCAACCCCCAGATTGACTCTCCTTGGCACCTATACACTGGAGACTCCCACTTACCTGTTCTCCACTGGTAGTCTTGCGAAATATTAAATCTCGAGTAAGACTCCTCCGGGATAAACACCTTGACTTCTCCGCTATGCTTTTCTGGGGATGCGTTAATATGTTCTTTTACATTCAAATATATAATTTTGGCGACTTCACTCTCTTGTATCTTTATTTTCTCTATATCTTTGATAAAACCAGCAAAGGAGTGGATAAAATTATTTTCATAGCCAGAGACTACATCTAGCTCACCCCAAATTTCTATATCCTCCGAGGTAATACCTAACTCCTCACAAGATTCTCTAATAGCACAGTCCAGAAAAGATTCACCTTTTATCAAATTACCGCCGGGAAAACAGACTTCACCCGGCTGCCTTTTCATGGTATAGCTGCGAACTTCATAAAGTATATGAAGTTCGCCTTCTATATATACAAATGGTACTAAAACAGCATATGCGCGATATGGTTTCATAATTCCGGCATGATGATTTTCTATTTTTTTTCTTATAGATTCTAAGTTCACGACACCACCTACCTACGCACTCTTTACTCTATTTCTAAAATATTACTGCCCAGTTGCTTGTCTAAATTCATTCCAGTTTGATAATTGCAAGTCGTCAGCATCTTGCGGAATTGTTTGAATGATTTCTCCAGATTGTATGTCCTCAGGAAGAATCAATTTTTCTTTCATTTCTTCGCTAATATACTCTTCAGATGCCTTGTTAGTAGTATAATACCTTACATTTTCGAATAGTCTTGCTGCAATTTCTGGTCTATTGATGAATTCAATAAAAGCGTATGCAGATTCGGCATTTGGAGCATTCTTAGGTACAAATAAATTAGATATACCAAAGCCTACACCTTCTTCAGGGTAGCAAAGTGAAAGGTTCTCATTTGATTCCAACGCTAATAATACTTGTGAAGTATATAGGAATGCTGCTGACACTTCACCGCTAAGCAAGAAATCTTGAGTATTGTTGTCGCTTATCGCTCTAACATTGGGAGCTAGATCTTGAAGTTTTTCTCCAGCTTCTTCCAAAACAGTAAGATCCGATTCATTCATACTGTGCCCCATAGATAATAGTGTGATTCCATTGATTACTCTGTAATTCCCAATAAGGGCTACATTGTCTTCTAATCTCTCATCCCATAGGTCTTCATAACTTGTTATTTCGAATCCAACAGCATCTTGATCATATACGATCAATGGGATACCCGCCCCGAATGGGATTGTGTATTTATTATCTGGATCATAAAATTGACTTTGATAAAAAGGATTGATATTGTCGTAATTAGATATTTGTGACTTGTCAAGCTCCATAGCTAGATCTTCTGAAATCACAGCATCAAGTATGTAGTCGTCTGCAACTATAATATCATATTCGCTTGCATCATTTTCTTGCAATCTAGCAAGCATAGTCTCATTGGCATCCATGATAGCATATTCAATTTCTATTCCAGTTTCTTCTTCAAACTCGTCTAATACATCTTGGGCAAACATTCCTTCCCATGTGTATAGAACCAAACTTTCCCCACTCGTCTGTGAGTCACTTCCACAACTTACCATAAGTGTACACATCATTATTCCAATAAGAATCGTACTCAGTATTTTTTTCATTTCACTACTTCCTTTTTCTTTAACATTAACCATTAAATCTCGCTATATTATCTCGTAAATACAATATTATTACAATCTCGCATAAACAATTTACTAATAAAAACACGAACATGAATCATTATACAAATAAATTATTTCACATGCTGTAATAAAATGCAAATTATTTCTTTATAATTATATCTTTTTCTTTCGATTTATCAACCAACTGAGTATAATTGCAAGCACTATTACAGCTATCATAATCGTAGATAGGGCATTAATTTTAGGAGTAACTCCAGTTTTTATCATAGAGAAAATCTTAACTGGCAATGTATTGACAGTAGCACCTGTTACGAAAGTACTTATTATTACATCGTCAAATGACATTGCAAAAGACAGTATTATGCCTGACAGTATCGCCGGTTTTAGGAATGGCAATGTAATATCTTTCAATATTTGAAACTCTGATGCTCCAAGATCTCTCGCAGCATCTTCTATGTGTTCTCGTTGTTCTATCAATCTAGCGCTTATCAACATATAGTTATAAGGAATAGTAAATGACAAATGTGCAAGAACCAATGTCAGCATTCCAAAAGTTAAATTCATGGAATTAAACAATGCCAAAAATACAATTGCCAAAATTATTTCGGGTATCATCAATGGTAATATAGCCGATCTTCGAATCAAATTTGCAAAAAAAGAGTTTGTATTCTTGCTAGTCCAAAGTGCGCCACCTAGGCCGATGGCGGAGCCGATTGTGCTGCTCAAAAATGCCAAAACCACACTATTCCTAAGTGCTTCCCATATATATTTATCCGCAAATAACTCGCTATACCAATCCAGTGTAAACCCATCCCAGGAAGTTGATAAACGTGAAGCATTAAAAGAATACACGATTGTTATTACAAGTGGAACATATATGATTATCATTATAACATATAAGTAAATTATTGATAAATTATTTTTTTTAGCCATATATTTCCTTTTATCCCGTAAGACCTTCCACTTTATCGGTCTTAGTTATCTTTTTGTATAAAAAGACAGCTAAATACGTGAGAATCAATAGTACAACAGCCATCGCTGCGGCCGCAGGTAAATTTTTACCTCTCGTTGTAAAGTCCGATATTATATTTCCCACTAATACAATCTTATTGCCGCCCAATACATCAGCAATAAAGAAAAGTCCCATTGATGGTATGAAAGTCAAAATCACTCCGCTCAATAATCCGGGGAGTGTCATGGGAAATGTTACCGAAAGAAATGCTCTCATCTTACTCGCACCCAAATCGCGTGCCGCACTCTCTAAATTCCAATCGATTTTTTCAACACTTTGATATACAGAAAAAATCATAAAAGGTAACAATGCATATATCATTCCAGTCACAACGGCAGGATATGAATATAGAAGTTTTAATGGTTCATCGATTATGTCTAACCCCATTAATACCGAGTCCAATAATCCATTACTTCTAAAGAAAATAATCCATCCGTACAGTCTGATTAAGCCACTTACCCAAAATGGAATCATCAACAGTGTCATCATTAATTTTTTAGTAGATTTTTTTTGTCTTGCCATAATATATCCGAACGGATAACCAATGCAAACTATAAAAAATGTTGATATTATAGCTAGTCTGAAGGAATCTATAAAAACAGAAATATATAGTGGTTCAAATAGCAATAGATAATTATCTAATGTAAATCCGACAGAAAACGAATTCCCATCTCTAATCATGAAACTAACTATAACTATATATATTAAAGGAACCACTACAAGCGTAATAGTGGTAAAGATAATTGGAATTCCGAATACCTTATTCTTCATTTCCTTCCCTCATCTTTTCCTTAATACTCTGCAATCTTTCGATACAATTTTCTATTCCCTTTTTACAAAAGACCATTCTCTCTCCATTTTCTAGGACAAAATCAATACGTGAAAGCCCACTTATTTCCCCCACTTCTTCTGGATTAAATACCTCGCTTGGAGATCCTTGTTTTAGTATATTGCCATCATCCATAACTACAATTCTATCTGAAATAGCTATGGCTTCATCTCTATCATGTGTGATGAATATAAATGTAATTCGTAGCTTTCTTTGGAGTTCCCTAAGCTCAACTTGCATCCTTCTTCTCAAGTCAGCATCTAAAGCTCCGAGAGGTTCATCTAGTAATAAAATCTTAGGTTCCATTATCAGTGCTCTTGCAATTGCTACTCTTTGTTGCTGTCCACCACTAAGCTCGCTTGGAAGTTTATTCTCATATCCTTTTAATTCAACAAGGTCAATCATTCGAGCTGTCTTTTCTTCCAATATATTTTTAGGAATTTTTTTAATTTTTAATCCGTAAGAAATATTTTGGCGCACTGTCATCAATGGGAATAATGCATAATTTTGAAAAATTGTATTTACATTACGAACCTCGGGTTTATCATTTGTAACATTTTTTCCATTCAAAAAAATTTCGCCAGATTGCACATCGACTAAGCCTGCAATGCACTTTAACAAAGTTGTCTTTCCACAGCCTGACGGACCTAAAATAGTAATAAACTCGCCTTCTTCGACAGATAAAGCGAGCCCTTTTAATATTACTTCATTGTCATACGCAACACTCAAATTGTTTACTTCAAGTATACTCATTTCTTACTCACTTTTTCCTGCGGCTGTTTTGATGTACTAGTATTAGCAACCTCTGCTTGCGGTGTCTTTGAAGTTCTACTTTTAGAGCCTTCTACTTGCGAAGCCTTCGAAGTTTTAGGCTTTACACTTTCCTCTTTTGAGCTCCTTGATGGTCTAGCTTTTGCTAGTGGTTCAGATGGTACTTCCTGACTATTTTCAGCTATTTCGTCTTTTAACGCTCTTGATCGTCTCGTTTTAGTTAATTCTTCTATAGGTTCATTAATAATTTCTTCATGCTTATCACGTGCCGCAAGTGTTTCTTCTAGGTCCAATTGTGCTTCCATAGCGGCTACTTTCATGATTTTTTCTTCAACCATCAGGTTTCGAGCTGCAAGAATTGCCTCTCTAGCTTTTTGCCTAGCTTCTTCTGCTTCTCCTTCCAATAGTTCAATTTCATTCTCATATTCTCGTACAATTTCTGATTTGTCCTTAATTATGCTAGGCTTTACATATGCCATGCTACTGCCCAGCTTAATCAAAACGAATGAATGCAGAATAATTGCAAATGCAACAAATACATTGACTGTATAAAGTTGAATCAGTAAGGAATCAAAAATTGTATATATCGAAAGCAATATTGACGCAGTTGCTATCCCTAAATTCCAAACCGCATCTCCTTTTGTCATTATGTCATCTGTTTTGTCGATAAACAATACAAGACTTCGAACTCCAGATATTAAAAGCCACATGAAAAATGTATACTTAACAGCATCACTTGAAACTATTTGTCCTGTTATGATCGTAACCCCCAAAACTATAGTTGTTACTCCATCTATAAGCGCCCAGTGTTTTGATTCATTGTTATTAGATGCTACTTTATATGAGATCGACATAGACAGTCCACTTATGATAAAACTTAATCCAACAGGAAAAGCCAAACTAATGAATTCTACACCATTATTAAAAATGCAAAATACTCCCACTAATGCTTCTAGGCATCCAACTGCCATCAATACAAATTTCACGATTTAACCTCCAGATATTTCATGCTTACTAAAATTAATCGATTTGAACTCTGCAAATCTTTGTTCAGATAGTTTTTTTATTTCAGCACACTTACACAAACTTTTTTACGCCTATTACACACAAAGTCTAAATGCGATACACGTATTATTCTCCCCCTGATAAACTGTTTATTCGTTAGAAGAGATTTCAATAAATTCTATTTTTTTATCTTCTTCAATCAATTTGCTCTCAAATTGACTGAAAAAACTCCTAGGGTTCTTTTCCTCTTTGGTATCTCCTAGAATTATAACATCTATATCGTTTTCAATAGCACACTCGACTAGAGTTTCTATAACATCGTTTGACTTTTCTACTGTCAATTCTGCCCCCACGTCCATTGCTTTTGTGTATAGATATTCCAAAGCATCGATTTCCTTTGTTTTCCCTAAAAAGTTGAAGTCAGTGTGCGCTACGTGAATGATATGCAATATATCTTCCTCACTCCTATACTCGTTTGCATAATTAATCAATCTTTCGCAATTAATCTGTTTAGTAACGCAAACCATTATATTTTTCATAACAATCTCCTCTATATTAGAATTTGAAGACAAAATATAATATATCACACTATACGAATAATATGTGAAGGGTTTTTGATATTTTATTTATTTACTGAGGACATCTATCAAATCGTATACATCTCGCCTAAATGAACGCTTGCATTTTAGCGCATCCTCTATATCGAAGCTCATCGCCATTTCTCCTACCATCCCCACTAGTTTAGATTTTTCACCACTGACTAATAGATCCACGGCTTTGCTTCCACACATAGTCGCTATGTATCGATCTTTTAAAGTAGGGGCTCCTCCTCTTTGTAAATATGACAAAACAACAAGTCTAACATTTTGGCCAGATATTTCGGTAAGTCTATTAACTAATTCGTCAGAACTGATAGGATCACCCTCGGCACGTATTATTACACTTTGCTTCTTCCCCCGGTCAATTCCATCTACAACTTTTTTGCAAATATGCTCGATGTCTCCCTTGATTTCTGGAATCAAAACACCTTCCGCACCACCAGCTAATCCACTATATAATGCTATATCACCACAATGTCTGCCCATGACTTCTATTACAACAGTCCTTTCGTGAGAAGTGCTCGTATCTCTTATCTTAGAAATTGCTTCCAAAACAGTATTTACAGCTGTATCAAATCCAATAGTTCCATCTGTATATGGTAAATCATTATCAATCGTCGCAGGAATTCCAACTACATTAATACCCTTTTTTGCAAGATCCAACGCACCACGAAAGGTTCCATCACCGCCGATGGTAACGAGACCGTCTATAGCATATTGGTTCATCGTTTCTATCGCTGCATTTTGGCCCTCTTCATACATAAATCTCTCGCTCCTTGCAGATTTAAGGATCGTGCCACCCCTTTGTAAAATATCTCCTACAGATTCTCGCGACAGAAGTATAAGTGACCCATCTATCAAACCCTCGTATCCATGATATACTCCATAGACTTCTATTCCCGCGTCTATTGCACACCTAACTACAGCTCTCAGTGCGGCATTCATTCCCGGAGCATCACCTCCGCTCGTCAATACGGCTATTCTTTTCATTGGTATACCTCTTTACTTATTATTCCTCATCTGAAACCTTAAAATTTGCTGCTCCTACCATATCCTGAAATAATGATATTACAGCATCAGATAACAATATCCCCTTATCATTTGATGATTTTATTACTGAATTATCCTGCTTATAAATTAAAACTGTAGAAGAACCTGAATGTTGAGCTATCACTTCCATAATTCTACTCATTGCTCGGCTTTCATCCATTTCGTCTGGGATTCTAATCTTAATTACCTTATTTTTAACTGGTTTCAATTTCTCATCGGTAGGGCTAGCTGAATTCTGCCCTGTTTCCGCCACTGCTTCAGCATCTTTGCTACCAATATTACTCTTATTATCGTTGCCTACTATTTGAATACTATCGGCAAACAAATTCGGTTTTTCTTTTTCATAACTCAATTTACCTTTCACCAGAACTATGTTATCGGACTGAATTACATTTTGAAATTTAGCAAATGCCTTAGGGAACACTATTACTTCGATGATACCTGAAACATCCTCTACTTCTATGAATGCCATCATATCATTCTTCTTAGTCACAACTTGTTTTATCTTAGTGATTATTCCGCCTATAGTAACTGAAGTCGTTCTCTCGATTCCTTTTTCTGAATACTCGACATTTATTTTATCTACAGTAGTGTTAGTTGCTGACTTTATCTCCATGGCAAATTCTTCTAAAGGATGTCCGGTAAGGTACACCCCTAGCATCTCTTTTTCCATGTCAAGCAAATCTCTTTTTTGGAAGTTTGCTATTTTAGGAAGTTCAGGTTGAAAGTGCGAATTGTCAATTGAAGAATAGTCGTCCGACTCCTCGCTTCCACCCATATCAAATAGTGAAAGTTGGCCTGTCAACACCTGCTTTTTCGTCTTTTTTACAGACTCTAAGACTAATTCATGACATGCCATGTGTGCAGCCCTATTATCACTAAACACATCTAAAGCTCCTGCTTTAATTAGCGATTCCAAAGATTTTTTGTTAATATCATTGGACTCCAAGTTCTCGACAAATTTAAAGATGTCTGTGGGAACTCCATATCTTGTTCTCGCACTTATTATCGCTGTGATATGGCCCGAACCGACAGACTTTATGGCAGAAAGTCCATATCTGATTTTGTCTCCTTCGACGCTAAATTCCGCAAAACTATTATTAACACAAGGCGGCAATATTTCTATGCCCATATCACGGCAATTACGAATAATTTTATCTATTTGCTCCTTACTTCCTGCATTTGTGAGCAAAGCTGCCATAAATTCAAGCGGATAATGGGCCTTAAGATAGGCCGTTTGATATGCAATAACAGCATATGCCGCTGCGTGAGATTTATTAAAGGCATATTCAGCGAACGCTCTCATCTCATCAAAAATTCCCTCCGCCGCACTTTCGGAGATACCCTTCCTAATGCATCCACTTATCTCGATATTCCCATTTTCATCGTTTTTACCATTGATAAAAAATTCCTTTTCTTTTTCCATGGCTTGAGTGTCTTTGTCACCCATAATTCTTCTTACGATATCGGATCTACCGTAGCTATATCCGCCGAAGTCTCTAACTATCTGCATTACTTGTTCCTGATAAACCAAGCATCCATATGTAACATCTAGTATATCCGCAAGTTCCGGAATTTTATACTCTATCAGATGAGGATTTCTCTTATTTCTGATGTATTTATCTATAGATTGCATTGGTCCAGGTCTATACAGTGAAATACCTGCCACAATATCTTCAAAGCAGTCCGGTTTCAAATTCATCATAAAATCTGTCATACCGCCACTTTCCAGTTGGAATACACCGACCGTATTACCACTAGAGATTAATTCATATACTGCTTTATCGTTATAATCTCGAGTAGAAAATTCTACTTCTACTCCATGATTGAGTTTAATTGCTTCGAGCGCATACCTAATAACAGTCAAGTTCTGTAATCCCAACAGGTCCATTTTTAACAATCCAAGTTTTTCGACTGTCTTTTTTCCAAATTGTACAGCGGTTCCCTTGTCCGAAGCGTAAAGAGGCACATAATCGGTCAAATCATCCTTAGAGATTACTACTCCTGCGGCATGTGTCGAGGCTTGTCTAACAAGTCCTTCCAATTTCATCGCTGTATTTAACAATTCGGCCACAGTTTGGTCCGACTTGTATTTTATCAGGAGTTCCGTATTTTGTTCCAAAGCTTTTTCGATAGTCATTTTAGGTTCATCTGGTATTTCTTTTGCCAACGCATCGGTTTCAGAATACGATACACCTAAAGTTCTACCTACATCACGAACTACTCCCCTAGCTTTCATAGTGCCGAATGTAATTATTTGCGATACTTTTGATTCACCGTATTTTCTTATTACATACTCTATTACTTCTCCACGTCTTTCCGAACAAAAGTCAATATCTATATCTGGCATACTATTTCTTTCGGGATTCAAAAATCTCTCAAATAGTAAATTGTATTTAATAGGATCTACATCTGTAATTTTGAGACAGTACGCAACCAAACTCCCTGCCGCAGACCCTCTGCCAGGTCCGACAGATATTCCATTATCCTTAGCATATTTGATGAAATCCATTACGATTAGAAAATAGTCAACATATCCCATTCGTACAATTATTCCTATTTCATACTCTAGGCGTTCTTCTATTTGCTTTAATTCTTCCTCGGGAGAAATTTCAAATTCATTGTGATTTGAGTTTTCCGGATCATTTCCCTCTTCAAAATGAGAATCTATTTTGTCCAAGGAAGCACTCGTCTTTTCTTTCTCTTTTTCCCATAGATACGCGTAGTGCTCTTTTAACCCTTCATATGCAATTTCACGCATATACTCGGTATTATCCTTGCCATCTGGAGCAATAAACTCTGGCAAGTGATATTCCCCAAATTTAATCTCAACATCACATCTATCAGCAATCCGTCCAGTATTATCAATTGACTCAGGGCAAAATGAAAAAATTTTACGCATTTCATCTTCACTCTTGAGATAAAACTGATCGTTAGGAAATTTCATTCTCTTAGGATCGCTCATGTTAGTCACAGTTTGTATTGCTAGCAATATTTCATGGTACTCGGAATCAGATTGCTCGATATAATGAACATCATTAGTCGCAACAAGATCTAATTCTAGGTCATCCGCAAGTTTAAGTAGCATAGGATTAATTTTTGTTTCTTCTGCCAGCCCTTGGTCTTGCAATTCAAGAAAGAAATTATCTTTTCCAAATATTTCTTTTAAGTCCGTTGCTTCCTTCTTTGCACCTTCATAGTCATCATTAATTAAGCACTCTTGTACTTTACCAGCAAGACATGCAGACAATGCAATAATTCCCTCGCTATGTTTTCGAAGCAATTCTTTATCTACTCTAGGTTTATAATAAAAACCGTGAATAAATCCTTCAGAAACAATTTTCATGAGATTTCTATATCCGGTGTTATTTTCTGCAAGCAAAATAAGATGACCTCTATTTTTACCTGTACTGGCGTCTTTGTCATACATACTGGTGTCTGCGGTATAGACTTCGCATCCGAGTATAGGTTTTATTCCTTGCTTTTTGCACTCCACATAAAATTCGACTACACCAAACATTACGCCATGATCAGTAATAGCCATCGCTTCCATTCCAAGCTCTTTTGCTTTTGCAACTAAGTTTGAAATTTTTGCACTTCCATCTAGTAAGCTATACTCTGTATGCACATGTAAATGAGCAAATGCCATATTATATACTGTCCTTCCTGTGTTATCACTTAATTAATATTGTTATTCATTGATTCTGATCGTTTGATCCTATTCAATGAATGCTAATATCTACAAAATATACTCCTTATTTCTCTAAAGATATTCAGTTCATATATTACGAGTATTGAAGTTCTATTTAAAGGTTTCTCAATGGGCTCTTGTTAGTTCTGCTGTTTACCTGTTTTTGCAATTTAACGTTATAAATTTTTCTCATTTTTTGCCACGTCACTTCGCGAGGGTTAGTATCTAATCTCACCGATGAAACGGGTCCTTTATTAACTAGATCATATATGACTGGAATCACAATCAATGTAAGCAATGTCGCATATATCAATCCTCCAATACATACGAGTGCCACGGGTTGCATTATTTCAGTACCAACACTTTGTCCAAAGCCTGTTATAGAAAGCCCCAATATCGTGGTAAGACTTGTCATCATGATCGGTCTAAGCCTCGTAACAGCCGCTGAAATGATAGCTTCTCTTTTTTCCATTCCAGAGTTGATACGTATGTTAATATAGTCCACTAGAACTATACCATTATTTACAATAATACCACTAAGCATTACGAAACCTATCATTGCAATTATACTTATTTCCATTCCAGTTACTAACAATGCTATCAATCCGCCTGTTATCGAAAGCGGCACAGTAAACATTATTATAAATGGAGATTTAAGCGATTGAAACTGAGCTACCATTATCAAATAGACAAATATAATTCCCACTACAAGTAATAGTAGCAGTTGCTCCATTGCTTCCATAATCGTCTCATTTTCTCCAGCGTATTCGACAGAGACGCCTTCCGGCAAATTGAGCTCATCTACGATTGATCTCGCATCATCTGAGACAAGTGTAATATTATATCCTTCGAGAACTTCTGCAGTAACCTCTATGTATCTATGTTGATCGCTTCTGTTAATAGACCTCATCGCGGGACGCTCTTCTAATGTAGCGACCTCATTGATGTTGATAGTCTTAGTTTCACCACCACCCATCTCTATTAGTAGATTCGCGTTTGTAATGTTGTCTACTCCGGGAGATAATTTTTCACTATCAGAAACATATATTTCAAAACTATCACCTTCCCATGTTACAGAAGTTGCCTTATGATCATTATTCAACAATTCCGCCATTGCGGCGTATATTTGTGCGACAGTTACCCCATTTTTCATTGCAGCATTCTTATCTACTGTAAAATGCAATTGAGTATCAGTCTCTTCTAACCCATTAAATACCTCACCTACACCCGTTACTTCAGTTATTGCCTCTCCTATCATGATTGTTGCATCCTGCATGTCGGGAATATCATTTCCAGATACTTCTATCGACATCCCTTCTCCTCCAAGTGCCGCCGTAAAATCTGCACTTGAGGTTGTACTAGGCACAACTTCCGCAGGAGAATCTGCAGTCAATTCCACAATTTCCTTAGCAATTTGGTTGGAATCATAGTCCATTTCTTCATCTAACATGACAAACAAAGATATTGACTCAATATTGGCACTACCCATCCCCATAAACGAAGTATTTTGCAGCATTCCACCAATATCTTTAACCTCATCAATATTTGATATTATCTCAATAATCTTCTCTGATTCCAGTTTAGTTTCTTCTAATGTGGATCCCTCAGGCATATTGACCGTGACTGATATCTGTGGAGAACTCATATCCGGCATGAAAATAAATCCTCTGCTGATAGAAATTCCAAGGCTTCCAAAGAAAAGGACTGCCACTATAGATAATACTACTGCCTTATGAGCAAGTGCATATGTTATGAGTTTTTTGTAGTGGCTAGTAAATACTGCACTCTCCTTATATTCCTTTATTTGCATCTTATCTAGCACAGTTGCCGATAAAGCCGGCACTAAAGTTGTTGCAATAATCAAACTTGCTAGAAGCGAATATGTTATAGTTAAAGCCATGTCTGTGAATAATTGTCTTGTGATACCTTCTACAAATATTATCGGAGCAAAAACGGAAATTGTAGTAAGGGTAGAGGCAGTAATTGCGCCACTCACTTGCTTAGATCCTTCAATTGCTGCATTTTTCGCATCCAAGCCTTCTTTTCTCAGTCTGTAAATATTCTCAATAACTACGATTGAATTGTCTACGAGCATACCGACAGATACTGCAAGTCCCGACATCGAGATCATATTGATTGTCACACCTGAGAAATACATAAGTGTCAAAGCAAAAATCAAACTAAATGGTATACTAATAAGAGTAATTAGTGTAGGTCTTATGCTTCTAAGGAAGACTATTAATATTAAAATTGCAAACAACGCTCCCCAAATAAGGCTGTCCAATATCGTCGAGACGATAAGTTTGATATAATCTCCCTGGTTCATAAGTGATGTAAATTCTAATCCATCATACTCACTTTCCAACTGCTCAAATCTCTCTAGCATGTTATCAGTGGCTTCAACAGTAGGGATATTCGATTGTTTAGACAACGACAGTATAATTCCATTTTCGCCGTTTACATTCGTATACACCTCATCGCTGTTATTATACATAGCTACATCTGCTACATCCTCCAAATATATTTCACCTACAGAGGAAACTCCACTATCAAAAAGGAAAAGTGAATTAGCTTCTTCCACGCTATTTAGCATGTCACCAACACTTATCAAATATGTTTGACCACTTTCGCTAATATATCCAGCGGGCATTTCAAAGTTTTGTGCTTGCAATAATCCTGTGATCATTTCGACAGTAATTTTGCTACCTAAGTCTGCAGCCTCTCTCAGATCATCTGCTTGAGAATTTAGGCTATTTCTTTCACCTTGCAAAGTTTCTAGGCCACTGTTTAATTCTGCCTCCGCGGCTACGATAGTAGCCATCTGTTCGAGATAAACTTCTATAGGCATGGGAGTACCCGCATCCGCTAATGCTTGCCTTTGGGCTTCAAGGGTTTCTCGCGCCGCTGTAGTTTCCGATATTCCCTGTTTCATTTGAGCGATAGCGACATCCATCTGATACAGGCCACTTGCAATTTGACTATCGACACTACTTAATATCTCGCTATTTATTACATCTATCTTCGACTGATTTATGACTGCATTGACTCTTTCAGAAACTACTCCACTAGCGGTGTAGCTTGCAATTCCCTCTATAGATTCTATCGAATAACCAAGCTGCTCATCTAGGAATGTAGAAAGCTCGATGTTATCCATACCCTCATACGATACCGCAACCGTAGCCACTGGCAACATAGAGGGATTCATTTTAAGTAAAAAAGAAGATCCAACCATTTCATCAAATGCACCACTTACCATATTGATGTTTTGCAAGATATCCACCGACGCAGCATCCATATCTACATCTTCTTGGAATTCAAGCATTATCATAGATGAATTATTACTTGACGTAGAGGTAATATTCTCTATATTTTCTACTGTTGCAAGAGTTTCCTCTAACGGCTGTGTAACTTCTACTTCCACTTGTTCCGGATTACCTCCAGGATATGGTGTAACAACTACTATCATAGGCAAGTCTATCTGCGGGAACAAATCAAGCACCATTCTAGGGTATGCTACAATTCCCAGTATAATTATCACTACTGCTGCAACATATACCGTATATGGTTTTTTGACACTATATTTTTCCATTTAAAATCTTTCTTCTAATTATTTAATTCTGCTGCTTTTTATTTTACGTCTGCGCTTGCCAATAGCATGATACAGTCCCAACAATATTCATATTCCGCATGGTGACTTTACTAATGATATATTGTGTTACTACTTCACTTAGCAAACTACTTGTTATTTAACTCAAATTCCTTCATGAACGTGATTAGTTTTTCTACACCATCTTTTGGCATTGCATTATATATGCTCGCCCTCATTCCACCAATTGAGCGGTGTCCTGATAAGTTCAATAATCCTGACTCTTTAGACTCTGCTACAAACTTTTTATCCAAGTCAGAATTTCCAGTAACGAACACGACATTCATAAGTGATCTATCTTCTTTTGCAATTGGACAATTATACAAATTACTACTATCGATGTAATCATATAGAGCCTTTGCCTTTTCAACGTTTAATTGAGAGAGCGCTTCTAATCCGCCGTTTTTTATGATGTGTTTGAAAACTTCTCCGGCTACGTATACTGCTACGCATGGTGGGGTGTTGTACATGGAATCATTGTCCGCATGTATTTTGTAATCCAAATACGTAGGTATTTCTTTTGGAGCATGTCCGATGAAGTCCTCCCTAATTATTACAATTGTTGTTCCCGCAGGACCTATGTTTTTTTGTGCTCCAGCATATATCAGTGCAAATTTTGAAACGTCAATTTGTTCCGACAAAATACACGAAGACATATCTGCTACTAATGGAACGTCACCAGTGTCAGGAACATAGTTAAAATGCGTGCCATAAATAGTATTGTTATATGTAATATGTACATAATCAGCATCAGGTCTAAAGTCTTCTTTGCTTACTTTAGGTATATATGAAAAAGTTGACTCCTCAGAAGTTGCTACTATTTTCACATCTCCAAATTTCATCGCTTCTTGTGCGGCTTTCTTCGCCCATGTCCCAGTAACTATATAATCCGCTTTTTTTGACTTAGTGAAAAGGTTAAGGGGAATCATCGCAAATTGCAATGTTGCTCCTCCTTGCAAAAACATTACTTTATAGTTTGAGGGAATATTGAGTAATTCTCTCAAGTTTGCTTCCGCTTCATTAATAATCTTTTCGAATTCGGGAGATCTATGGCTCATTTCCATTACAGATTGTCCCGAAAACTCATAGTTAGGCAAATTCTTTGCCACGTCTTCAATTACATCCAGTGGCAGCATTGATGGACCTGCCGAAAAATTGTACACTCTTTCTTCTCTTTTCATTTTTGTCTCCATTCTCTTTTCTCATAGTTAATAATTTTTACCGTTTTAATGCATTACTGTTACAAGCTTCTATATTTTGTTGGGGTAACCCCATCAAATTCTATTACGTATCCATGTCCTGGATATGGCAAAAAATCCCATTCATTATTTATTTCTTCGGGAAACAATAGCTGGAAGATCTTGCTAATGACTCCACCATGAATTACAGCTATCACCTTTTTTGATTTATCGAATTGGCCTATCAACAGATCCAATCCTTCACGGACTCTCTCGTCGAAATCGTTTCTGCTTTCCCCGTTGGGGAACTTAGTTTCTCCACTTTCGTCTTCATTCCATTTTAGAAATTGTTCTTCTGCTAAAGCTTCATCATATTTTCTACACTCGTAATCGCCAAAATTTATTTCCATTAATTGCGGTATTTTAGAGTGCTCGATATCTCCAAATATAATGTTAAATGTTTGCTCTGTCCTAGTCATTCCACTCGTAAAACACAATGCCCCTTCATGCAAGGGATACATCCCTAACTCTCTTTGATCACTGAGTTCTTTTTTCCCTTTTTCCGTAAGCGGCAAATCGGTATGACCATAAAACCAATCATTTACATTCCCTTCTGAAATTCCATGCCTAATGATATATAGTTCTCTTTTCAATTATTATTCTCCTTTTCTTTCGAGTTGCGAAACTTCATTCTTCTCAAGAATCGTTTCCTCAGAAATCAACCGGCTATTACCTTTTGTTATGTCAGAAAGATATTTTTTAATAATCCCTTCCTGTTCAATTTCGAGCAACAAATCTAGTTGCACTTTATCCGTGTAGATTATATTTCTCACCCTATAATTGAATTCTTTTTGTCTAGATTCAATCGAACTTAGAGTTGAATACGCTATTTCATATCTAAGAAGTCGCATATTTTTTACGATACAAATTCCGGCTTCAACGATACCCTGTTTTGCGGTATATGTGTAAGCTCGCACTAATCCGCCTGTTCCCAGTTTTACCCCACCGAAGTACCTAGTCACAACTGTAGCAACATTCGTAACGCCTTCTTTAATTAACATCTGCATGATTGGTACACCTGCAGTGCCTTGTGGTTCGCCGTCATCACTGGCCCACGACGAATCAAATTTAGGACCTAATACAAATGCAGGCACATTATGTGTGGCATCCTTATATTTTGCTTTTATTTTTGAAATAAACTGCATCGCTTCTTCCTTGCTTTCGGCTGGGCTGACGCTTGCAATGAATTTTGATTTTTCTATCTCGCATCGATATTCTTTTTCTTTAAGTACCGTATAATATTCTAACATATTTTTTCCTATTTCGTTTTACTATTTGCATTTTTTACATATTTTTTTATCAAAGAGTCAATTGTGCAACTCTCACTATGATTGCATAAACATAATTATTAAATTACAATCAAAAGAACCTATTGATTGTAATGTGCATTTCGTGTATATTTAAAATAAATTCTATATCATCCACTAAACCACTAAATTTCTAGGAAGAGGATTAAAGTGCAAAAAAATAGAAAATCAAAAAAACCATCTCAAACTCGCCAGTATTTTGCCAGAACATCAGCAATAGTTTGGGGATCTGTTTTGTTCATCGCATTGTTGCTAGGCATCTGCATGTGGGCTTACTTTAATTTTGGATATTTGCTAGATTCCAGCTCGGACGAGCTTTCGAATATCTCTACTCTCAAAAAATATGAAGAGCATGGGGTAGTACCCGAAGATGTATCTAAATACAAAGTCCATGGAGTAGATGTTTCAGCATACCAAGGCAATATAGATTGGCGAAGTCTATATAGGCAAGGAGTACAGTTTGCTTTCGTTAAAGCTACTGAAGGCAATTATTATGTCGATGATTACTTTAAACAAAATTGGGAAGCTTTAGAAGATACTAAAATTATTCATGGTGCTTATCATTTTATGAACTATGATTCATCTGGAATTGACCAAGCAGAACTTTTTATAGAAACTGTCCCTATACGAGAAGGGACTCTTCCACCTGTCATAGATGTAGAGTTCTACGGAAGCTATAATGAAAATCCCCCTAGTATAAATGAATTGCGCGCTGAACTCTCCGATTTGATTAAAATTCTCGAACATCATTACGACAAGGAGCCAATTATATACACTACTCGGTGGATATATAATACTTATATATCTGGATATTACGAAAATCCCATATGGATTGCAAGCCCCGATACAGTTTCACCACTTCCCGACGACAAACAATGGGATTTTTTGCAATACACCTTTTGGGGAGAACTTGAAGGATATGATGGAATAGATCACATAGACCTCAATATCTACAATGGCACACTCGAAGAATTACAAAGCTATACTTCACAAACAAAGTAATTTATTTCAATTCCATATCTTTTTTTAATATCAATATATCAAGCACATCAATATTTTAGTTTATTTGAATATCTTTCGGAAAACACTACCCAAAATAAAATTCATGACACTTGCGAAGAAGCAGGGGTTTATTATTCCCCTGCTTCTTCCATTTCTATCTCTTCTTCTGCATCTTTGTTCGCTACATATACAGCTGCAGCTACGAATGCTACGGTTGCTAACGCCACCAAGAAACTACATGTACTCTTTTTCATTATTACACCATATCCTTTCATTTATAATAGTGTTATACAAATGTTACTTGCTTATTACTAACATCTTTTACTTACATTAATTTTATAATATATTAGCAAATTGCACTTTATCTATACCCTTATCGTTTTCATGTAATGTACCACGATTAACACACAACATTGCAGATTAATACGACTTGTATTTTATTCAGATTTTCTCATTTCAGATATATAAGAAATATTGAATTCATTGCCTCCATTGACGATTTCCATCACTGCTTCATACTCGCTTGTCAAAGCATCTTGATCTCCTTGATTCGTCATCCCATATAGCAAATCTAAGAAAGTAACTTCTATCAAGGGATAAAAATCAACTGTATCGACATGTCCAAGATCATTGTCCGATTGCATGGTAGAAATAGCCTCTTCGTAAGTCGCAATCTCGTCTATCAAGTTAAGTTCTAAGGCTTGCTGGGCAGTGTATATCCTACCGTCTGCAATTTCGACAGCTTCTGTCATAGAAAACCCTCTTCCCTCTGCGACGATGTCTACAAATTGATAATATGCCTCATCTACGAGAGATTGGAAAATATCCATTTGTTCTTGAGTCATAGGATCGTAATTTCCCCCCATTGCTTTGTTAGGACCCGAAGTTATAGTAGTTGCTTTTACGCCTAAATCGCTTAGGAGCTGAGATACATCAAGAAATGTTCCAATAGTCACGCCTATTGAACCAGTCCATGTATTTCTATTAGCAATAATCTTGTCAGACGGAGCAGCAATGTAGTATCCTCCAGAAGTAGCTTGAGATGCCATATAAGTATAAACAGGTCTACCCGTATCCTTATATTCCATTATTTTCAAATATAATTCATCCGACGCGTAAACAGAACCTCCAGGAGTGTTGATATAAAGCATCAATCCTTCGTTATTAGTATCGTATATCATGTCATCAATACTTGTCATAATATAGTTATGATCGTAAGTACCAGCAACACCTTCAGAAATAGTTCCTTCTACATAAACAACTCCTATATATGAACCGGAGATTGTAACAGTACTAATTCCAGCGTTTCCTGAAGATGCTAATCCATCCGCAATTAATGAAAAAAACGACACTACTGATACAATAATGATTATTACTATCAATGCAATAACTATTCCAATAACAACTTTATTTCTTGTCTTTTTCTTAGGTGCTACATAAGGTGGTCGTTGCCAATACTGCTGATTATATTGTTGCTGATATTGTCGCGCGTTTTGTTGATTGGCTTGTTGAGTATTTTGATAATTAATGTGATAATTGTTATTCTGATTGACTTGGTTCGCATTTTGTGGATCATTGCTTTGCTTGTTATTTTTGCTATCTTCCATTTTTTACCTTACTATTTTTATATATTTTTATTCGATATTTCAGAAACAAGTTTTGCAACGAAGTCGTCGACATTTAATTCGCCAATCTCACCTTCTTTATTAGAACGTACTGTGATAGAGTTATTTTCGCATTCTCTTTCACCTAATATTCCTATATATGAAACTCTTTCATTACGAGCTTCTCTCAATTTGTAGCCTATCTTTTCATTCCTTATATCTACTTGGACTCGTAATCCAGCCTCTTCACATTTGTCAGCTATTTGTCTCGCATAGTCTTCAAATGCCTCGGCTACAGTAAGTAGCTTAACTTGTACAGGGGCTAACCATAATGGAAACTTTCCTGCAAAATGCTCTATCAATATTCCAATAAATCTTTCGATTGAACCATATATCACTCTATGTATCATTATCGGTCTATGTTTTTCGTTGTCAGAACCTACATATGTCAAATCAAATCTTTGCGGCATTTGTAAATCCAATTGGACAGTTCCACACTGCCAGGTTCTACCGATGCAATCTTCAAGATGAAAATCTAACTTAGGACCATAGAACGCACCATCTCCTTCATTGACTATGTATGAAACATTAGCATCATCCATCGCACCTTGCAGTGCCTGCTCCGCCATTTGCCATTCTTCATCTGTGCCCATAGATTTTTTAGGGCGCGTAGAAAGTTCCACATGATATTTAAATCCAAATATTTTATATACATCATCTATGAACTTAACTACATTAATTATCTCGTCCTTTATCTGTTCAGGAAGCATGAATAAATGTGCATCGTCCTGCGTAAATGTTCTAACTCTCATTAGTCCGTGCAATGCACCTGATAATTCATGTCTGTGCACCTGCCCCAATTCTCCCATACGCATAGGAAAGTCTCGATAAGAATACATCTTTCTCTTATATGCAAGCATAGCCCCTGGACAATTCATCGGCTTGATAGCAAATGCACCTTCATCTATATTTGTAAAATACATGTTATCTTTGTAATGATCCCAGTGCCCCGAAATTCGCCATAATTCCTCGTTTAAGATAAGTGGAGTTTTTATTTCATCGTATCCTCTTTTTTTGTGTTCTGCACGCCAGAAACTTTCGAGTTCATTCCTTATTACCATTCCATTAGGCATAAAAAATGGAAATCCAGGTCCTTCTTCTTGCATGATAAAAAGATCCATCTCTTTGCCAATTTTACGATGATCACGCTTCTTTGCCTCTTCCAGTCTATTGATATATTCATCTAATTCCTCTTGAGATGGAAATGAAGTTCCATAGATTCGTTGAAGCATTTTTTTATTTTCATCGCCTCGCCAGTATGCGCCTGCAACACTCATAAGTTTTATTGCCTTAATTTGTCCGGTCGAATCCATGTGTGGCCCTGCACAAAGATCCGTAAATTCACCTTGTGTATAAAATGAAATTACTGCATCTTCTGGTAGATCGGTAATAAGCTCCACCTTATAATCTTCTTTTTGCTCCTTTACAAAAGCAAGAGCTTCTTCTCGAGGCAGCTCAAACTTTTCAATAGGAAAATTCGATTGAATTATCTTCTTAATCTCTTTCATTATTTTTAACAAATCAGGATCAGAAAGTTTATGCTCCAAATCGATATCATAATAAAATCCGTTGTCAATCGCAGGACCAATCGCTAACTTTGCATCAGGCCATAATCTTTTGACGGCTTGTGCCAATATGTGCGATGATGTATGCCTATATCTATGTTTAACATCCTCGTTAGTAAAATCTACTTTTTGTTTTGCCATTTAAGCACCTCATATCAGTATTCAGTATTTATGTAAAAGATCTCCGCTAGATTTTTTAACAATTAAAATTTAATTTGCAATATAATCGAGACAAGGGAACTTGCGTATTTGCGTGGTAAGTTCATGCCGATAATTATATACTAACCATCCATTTTATCACGGAGTAGTTTCCGGATTTGGGTCTGGATCCGGGTCTGGATCTGGGTCTGGGTCTGGATCTGGGTCTGGATCCGGGTCTGGATCCGGGTCTGGATCCGGGTCTGGATCTGGATCCGGATCTGGATCTGGGTCTGGAATCGTAGTAGCTTCAACTGTGACAACCCTCGTGACAACCCTTTGGGTTGTTGAATTCAAGGTAATCGTATATGTTATATAGTACGATCCTGGAGTATTGATGTCAACATCACCGCTGACTGAGATTTGAGCACTTACATCGTTTCCATCTCTATCCGTTGCACTCACCCCTGACATAGCATCAAATGCAGTTCCTTGCGTTATGGTTATGTTATTCATTCCGGCTACTTTGATGCCAGATGGGTCTTCTTGAGTACCGGCTGCATCAGCTGCCGCATCGGCTGCAACTTGCGCTTGCCATGCTTCAATTCTGCGTGTTGCTTCTGAATCCATACTTCGCACTGTTGAGGTAGGAGAATAACCAACTCTTCCAAACATCTCTTCATGTAATCTCGAAACATTTCCTACAAAATCATAAGTATACACACATGATGATCCCGGCGCATGATGGAAGTAAATTCCTGTATACGGAAATCCTATGCTTCCCGTAATTGTATAAGTTGGAAGACGCATAGCCAATTCTAATATGTCGCTATCTGTCAAATTAGTCTCTATTTTTGGCAACACAGCGTTCATAGCATCGTTAACTTTTCTAATATTAAAATCTATTACTTGATCCAACACAGCCATAGCCACTTTTCTCATTCTCTCGGTTCTTTCGAAGTCCGCATTTCCAACACTTCTAATCCTACCATACGCAAGTGTCTGAACTCCATCCAATTGAACTAGCCCAGAACTTTCAAGTGGAACGCCAGTCTTACCAACGAGAGACCCATTACCATAAACTGTATCATTTATTGCTTGTCTTTCAGCCTCAGAAATTTCTAATTCGATACCCCCAATCGCATCCACTCCGTCAGCTACAGCAGAAAAGTCGATCAAAACATAATGCTGTATATTTAAGTCTAAAGCTTGATTGACGGATTTAATGGCCATCTCTGGTCCACCATAAAAAAGTGCGTGTGTAATCTTATCATAAGTAGAAGTATTACCTAGTTTTACATAAAGATCTCTATACAACGATAACAATTTTACTTCTCTTGTTTCCTCATTTAAACTTACGACCATGATCATGTCCGAACGAGTATCGTCGAAATCACCCATAGCACGAGTATCTGATCCAAGCACAAGAATGTTAACATACCCATCAATATCGACGATCGAAAGGTCGCCTTCCTCAAATGTTTCGTGTTGGCTTAACAAGTTAATAGTATTATCTACTAATCTATAAGCAGTCAATCCTGCAGCAGTTGTAACGCCTATTCCAAAAAGCAACAAAATAATTATAGCTTTTTTCCATGTAGCTAAACGTGCGAACCATGACTTTTTCTTAATTTTCATTTTTTTACCTGTAACAGGGTCTATATAGTATTTTTTGCGTTTGATTTTTACTTTTTTCCCTGTCTCAGGATCTATTTCGTATTTTTCTCGCTTGCTTTTCTTTGTTTTCCTAGATGCTCGGGCTTCTTGTCTTTTTTCGCCACGCGATGAACTCATTGTAATCTCCTTTAATTTCCTCAATTATTTACAATGCATGTTAAACATACAATGCCAATAATTATATCATTTTTCACATGTAAAGTAAACTATATTATATCTCATTAATGTCTTTGTTTTTTGAAATGTATATGAAATATTTATGATAATGTCTTCTCAAATGCATTTCTGCTAATCGTCCTGCTGATTTAATTATCAATTATTTTTTTGAGAACTCTTTCACAAGAGATTTCATTTCATCAACCTCAATCAGCTGACTATGCAGTACTCTCTTTTTATCTAAATCTAGTAATCCTGTTGGAATTGCTACTCCACTTTCGCCTTGAAGCTTTTTTACATATAAAAAGTCATTTTCTTGATGTTCTATGCCAATTGCGTTTGAAACACTACTCGCAAATTTATACGCACTAGCAGTAGAGACAATCAATGTTTTCGTCGAATCAGCGGTTTCTTTTACGTAATCTAAATACACTTTGTATGCCACAGCAGTATGGGTATCCATTAAATAATTATTTTCTCGGTATACCTTACCTATAGTCTCTTCTGTTTCTTCTGCGCTCGCACATCCTCCATAAAAAAGCTCCATATTTTTACGCATATTTTCATCTATGCTATATTTCTTGCTTTTTTCTAGTGACTCCATCATCTCATTTATCTTCTTGTCGTTACCACCAGAAACATGGTATAGCAGTCTTTCCAAATTCGAAGAAATGAGAATATCCATAGATGGAGAATTCGTTGTATAAAACCCTCTATTTGCATCATAAGTGCCAGTCTTAATAAAGTCTGTAAGAACGTTATTTTCGTTTGATGCACATATTAGTTTGTTCAAAGGAATTCCCATCTGTTTCGCATAATATGCCGCCAAAATATTACCAAAATTCCCTGTAGGAACAACTACATTCAAAGATTCATTTTCTGCGATCTCTCCCGATTGAAGCATCTTGATATAACTATAAACATAATATACGACTTGCGGAACAAGTCTTCCTATATTGATTGAATTCGCAGATGACAGTTTAACCTCATCTAAGTCCAATTCTTTCATAAGAGAACTATCGTTAAATATTTGCTTTACGCCAGTCTGCGCATCATCAAAATTGCCCTCTATCGCAACTACTTTTGTATTAGAACCTTCCTGAGTTACCATTTGGCATTTTTGGATTTCACTCACCCCATTGTTAGGGTAAAAAACTATTATTTTTGTTCCTGGTACGTCTGCGAATCCCTCTAAGGCTGCCTTGCCCGTGTCACCAGAGGTTGCCGTGAGAATACAGATTTCCTTATCTTCTTTTTCTTTTTTCATCGCTGTAGTCAACAGATATGGTAAAATTGACAAAGCCATGTCTTTGAACGCAGCTGTTTTCCCATGATACAGTTCTAAAAACCACGCATCCGCAGCCTTAACTATAGGGGCGATATCGCTATTTGAAAACTTCGCGTCATATGCGCCATCTACGCATTTTGCAAGTTCCTCTTCGGTATAATCTGTGAAAAAAGAAGCTATGACAGGTATTGCAATTTCTTGATATGACTTATCAAGCATATCTGATATTTTAAACGGTAACTCTGGAATCGATTCAGGAACAAATAGACCTCCATCACTCGAAAGCCCTTGTATTACTGCAGCAGCAGAAGTGTATGAAGCCTTTTTTCCTCTTGTACTAATGTATTTCATTTTATATAGTCCTTTCATTCAGCCATCTGATGTTTATTCATTATTCTTTGTATTATATCACAAATTTTTCATAGAGTATGATATTTCGGTTAAAAAATATATTTAAACACTTTTTAATATATGCATCGCGGCCGCATACGCGGAGGAAAACGCAAATTGAAAATTAAAACCGCCTGTATTTCCATCTATATCTATCACCTCTCCAATAAAATAAAGTCCCGAGGAGTTTTTGTTTTCCATCGTTTTCAAATCTATTTCGTCTAGTGAAATTCCTCCAACTGTAACCATAGCTTCATTGAATCCACCTGTATTACTAACTACAAATTGCTTATTCCTTATATCGTCCCTTATTTTCATTATATGCGATTTACTAACAGTCGACACCTTTACAGACTCCTCTATTCCATTAGACTTAAGAACTTCTTTGAGAAATCGCCTAGGCAACCCTGTCTCTTGTTGAAGTGCGTTACAAATTCCGCTAGAAATCCCATGGAAGTTATACCCAAAACACGACGAAGGCGTGAAATCAATTTCAATTCTGTCCCAACGTGAAATGAAGCGACTCAAATTCAAAATGGAAGGTCCCGATAATCCCTTATGTGTTAAAAGCAAATCTCCTGATACTTTAATATCGGGCTGATTTAGCAACCTTACATTTGCATTTTGAAATGACATCCCCGCAAGCTGTCCCCACTGATAATCTTCAACAGTAATAGGCACCAGAGCTGGTCTAAGTGGTTGAATTTTTATTCCTAGCTTTTGCAAAACTAAATGAAGCTTTCCATCTGAGCCTGTCGCCGGATAAGAAGAACCGCCACATGCAATTATCAATTTTTTGCATTTATATTCCGAGTTCACATTATAATAAACACCTTTTTTTTCTATTTCAGTGACATCATAACTGTTTATTATTTCAAAACCGTTACATCGACTCTTATCGATAAGAAAATCCGCTACCTCTTTTGCGTTTAAACTTTTAGGGAACACTTTCATATCGTCCCGTATAAAGAGCGGAATATTATGACTTTGAAAAAAGTCCATCGTTTTCAGGTTGCTGAATTGATATAGAAGTGAGCGTATCTTCTTTCCATTATTACCATATTGGCATAAAAAATCTTTTATATTAATCGCATTAGTGATATTGCAACTACCGTTTCCACTCATTAGGATTTTCATAGCGGGTTGTTTTGATTTATTCAGGATTAATCCATTATTAACTTTCATATTGCACGCTGCAAATAGTCCACTAGCACCCGCTCCGACTATTATTACATCATAAATCATTCATACACCATTTCATATTTTTCATTTTAACACTTTTTTATCTACTAAATATAATACTATGATTTTACAAATTTATCTATATAAAAATATTATGAGCTATTAAATAGATATTGTCATACTATTTAATTAACGTGCTCAATTTAAATTTGATCTACTGCTCCAATTTTTTGTAGATTTTACGATATTTTTCGCATATAATATAAATAAATAGCTTAAATACTTAATACGGAGGGAATTATGAAAGTAAAACGTTTTATCGGAGGGTCATTTGAATCTAATGGATATGTGCTTTATCACGATATTCAAGAAGTTGAAACAGACACTCAATCAAATAACAAAGACAAAACTCCATCCGAAGAAATCCATGCCATAATAATAGATCCTGGATATTCTCCGAAAAAATTCACATCATTTCTACACGAGAATAATCTAGTACTAGATGCTATAATACTAACTCATCATCACAATGATCACACAGGAGCAATTCATGGAATACTTTGTGACTTCGATGCAAAAGTAATGATACACACTTCCGATGCCGACATGTTTGGAAAACACGTCGATAGATATTTGAATAATGGAGACGTGCTTTTTTTAAACGGTGAAAAATTAGAAATAATACATACACCAGGACACACGAAGGGGGGAATTGCAGTTTTAGCAAAAGAAAGCAAAAAACTATTCAGTGGGGATACTTTGTTTCTAAAAGAGCTTGGAAGAACAGATCTAGAAGATGGTGACGAGCAAGAACTCATGAATACTGTGAAAAACATAATAGAAAAATGGGACAATGAATTGTGGATATACCCTGGCCACGAAGAAGGTGGTACTCTGGGAAGCATCAAAAAGAACAATCTCGAATACAAGATGCTACTTGAGGGTCGGGATAGATATATTTATTTCAATTAAGATACGTATGAAAGAAAACTAATATTTATATACCTTTTTATATCTTTTTAGTAACACTACACTTATGATTAATCCCAATAAATCTGCAAGAGGTATCGCTATCCATAGGCCTAACTCACCCAATATCTCAGGCAAAAAAATCAACATAAATGATTGCAATATCAAAGTGCGCAAAAAAGAAATAAAGGCGGAAATTTTACCATTATTCAATGCAGTAAAAAATGCAGAAGCAAAGATACATATACTACTAAATATGTATGATATAGAATATAACCTTATTGCTTCCACTGTTAAATCCATGAGTGCGACATCGTAAGAGACGAATATTGCCGCGAGTTGATACGCAAAAACCTCAGCTATAATTACCAACACAATCGACGACGATATCATTATTGTAACACTCTTGCGATACAGTGATTTCAATTCGTTGCTGTTTTGAGCCCCATAATTGTAACTTATTAAAGGCGATACGCCTACTGTGTATCCGATGAAAGTAGAAACAAAAACAAAAGTGAGATATGCAATAATGCCATAGGCAGACACGCCTGCATATCCGATGAATCTCATAAGTTGGATGTTGAAAATTATATTTACTATTGACATAGAAAGATTTGTCATCATTTCAGATGAACCGTTCGTACAACTTTTTAGTAGTGCCCTCATATCCCACTTGAATTTCACAAAATATAAGGTATTATTTTCCCTTTTGAAAAGATAATAAACAAGTGGAACGATTCCACCTACAGCTTGTCCAAGTATTGTAGCGTATGCCGCCCCAGAAATCCCCCAATTAAACATTACGATAAAGACATAATCCAAAATAATATTAATAACTCCTGCGGAAAGTGCCAATATCATACCCATAGCGGGTTTCCCCGAAGCAACCATAAACGTTGGGAACGATGTTTGTAACGTAAACGCTGGAATTCCTATCAGCATTATTGTACCATATACGACACAATCTTCGAGAAGTTCTTCTGTTGAACCCAATAATATTGCAATTTGTTCGACGAATAATATTCCTATTGAAGAAAGAACCGTAGAACCTACTAACAATACAACATATATCATGCTAAAAACTTCTCTCGCCTTATTCTCATCTTGTTCTCCCAAATACTTAGCTACGAGTGCACATCCACCTGTTCCAAGCATGAATCCGAAAGCTCCATATACCATTATAAGCGGATATATCAAGTTAAGTGCAGCAAAGGGAATTTCCCCCACAAAATTAGAAACAAATACACCATCTACGACGGAATATACTGAAGTCACTATCATCATCAATATTGATGGTAGTGTAAATCGCACAAGTTTCGAATAGGTGAATGAATCTGAAATTCTAATTTTATTATCTACCTTCTTCAATATAAAAATCCCCTTAAAATACTATTCGTAAAACAAGCCACATTATTATTGTGGCTTGTCAATCCCTCTAACTGCTACAGCAACATCAACTATGTTGAATGCTGTCATTTTTTCTATCTCCTGTTTTAATTCCGATTGGAAAGATCTCGCGGCATCCCATATTGTAAATCCATGAGCTATATTGACCACGACTCTTAATTCAAAATTATCGTTAGTGATATTTTGATGCGTTTTAAACACTGTTCCAATTCGGATGTTTTTATTTGCGATGATTCTAACCATCTCTTCTATAGCAGATTCTGATATATAAAACTCACCTATATAACTAAAAGTTGGTCTAACAACAGTCTTTTCACTATAATCTTCTTTATTTCTAATATTTCCATCAATAATACTTTTAATTGTGTCTAAAAAATATCCCGAGAAATCTCGCTTCAATTGTAATGTAGGAACAGGAATTACATGCTTGCCAAAAATATTTCTTTGCTTACTCGCTATTTTTCGCTCATTTTCTGTCGTAATATTTTCTATATATATTCGCTCTTCTATTTCTCCAAGATCTAATCTAAATGCAATTTTATCGACCATTCTGTCTGATGTCCCTAAGATGAGAATTTTCTTAGGGGTGATTTTGTCAATTGAATCACGAACATTTTGCATTTGCATGTCAGAAATAAAAAGTGCTGTTTTGATGGCTCCCACAGTTGTACTTTGCTTCTTCGCACTTACGCCAGAAACTACACGATTTTCGAATATAAATAACCCATCATCTATTATTGAATCTATTTCGTATCTTTTACATAAAGATAGTGCTTGATGGCTTTTTCCAGTGCCACTTTTCCCAATAAGCGCATATACTTTCATTGTTCTACCTTTTTTCTAACAATACACATAGTTTGCTATCCACGTGATAATTTTATTTAATAATTAGAATTTCTACATTTCAAATCAAATTATCCATTGCTAACTTAACGAAAACCAGTTGAAAATTTTTTGTAGTATGCTATAATTATGTATATGAAACAAAATTAATTTTCAAATATGGTTGTTCAATAATCCTAGCCACTCTAAACTACGTTACCATCATTTGATAATCATCTACGTGTTTCGAAATTTCTTTTCTTTTTTAAATACCTAAGGAGGTGTTATTATGGCTTATAAGATTACAGACGAGTGCATAGCATGTGGTTCTTGCGTTTCAGAGTGCCCTGTAGAAGCAATCGCAGAAGGTAGCATCTACACTATTGATGCTGATACTTGCATTGACTGTGGAGCATGTACAGGTTCTTGCCCAGTTGGAGCTATCACTGAAGCATAAAATTATATAGAGACTCCCTATATCTTACTGATATAGGGAGTCTTTTTTATGCCTATATATATTATTTTTAGTATATTTTGCTCACAAAATACTATCTTATAAAACTTCCCTAATCATCCTCGCCGATATAATACAGTAGATAATATAGACTTTCGTTAATACGAACATTTTCGACAGTAACAGAAGACGAAACGATGATGTCTGTAGGCGAAAAATTCAGTATAGCCTTTATTCCAGCTTTTTCTATTCTTTCGGCTTCTCTTTGAGAAGCATTCTCAGGAACGCAAATAACCGCAATATCTATAGCATTATCATTAACAAAAGCAGTCAAATCCTCGCAATTTTTCACTTCAAGGTTTTCAACCGTCTTTCCGATTTTTTCATGACTAATATCGAATAGAGCAACTACCTCAAATATTTCCTTATTTAATTTTAAATGCTTTGCGATAGCTTGCCCAATATTACCTATTCCAATAATTGCTACTTTATGTCGATTATTCAACTTTAATATGTTGCTTATCTCATTGTACAACATATCAACGTTGTACCCATAACCTTGTTGTCCAAATCCTCCAAATTGATTGAAGTCCTGCCGTATCTGAGGAGCAGTGGACCCCATAATTTTACTTAACTCACCAGAAGATATTTTTTGAACACCTTCTTCCTTCAGTTTTCCCAGGTAGCGCCTATATCTTGGTAATCGCCTTATTACAGACTCGGATATTTTTTTTATTTCATTCACATTTTTTCTCATTTATCTTCAACAAAACAGCTGAATTTATAACTATTCAACTATAGCGTTTTCTTCCACATATCTTACTAGATCCTCAACTGTTTTAAAACCTTCAGCATCTTCATCGGGAATTTCAATTTCAAATTCTTCTTCAATGCTCATAATTATTTCGACTGCGTCTAATGAATCAGCCTCCAAATCTTTCATCAAGTCTGTCTCTAAAGTTATAGTTTCTTTGTCCACACTCAATTGCTCATGGATAATATCCTTAATTTTTTCAAACATTCTCTGTACTCCTAACTAATTCTTCTAAAATTATAATTGTACTGCTATAGTATTCAGCACGGGCTCTATTCTCAAAATTATCATCTATTTTCTCACTAAATTCCAATTTTGCAGATGCTCCTAAATACGATTATAAATTATCTTATTTTTTAATGCAACACCTTTTATAAAAAAAGTTAAAAATCATCCCACCTGTATATATCACAACAGCGCTAATAATGTACACAGCTATTCTTAATGGAATAGCAACTTTCATCCCATTCTTATTCGGAACAAACATTATTTCAAATCGATTATTTTATTATATAAATAATCTACCTTCTTTCTTTTACCGGCAATTAACAGTTTTTCAAATACTCGATTTCCTCTTTTCGCATTCTTCGATAATGACCTTCTTTTAGTCTTCCTAATCTAATTTCGCCGATTGCGGTTCTCTTTAACTCTTGTACTGGATTCCCTACCGCCTTGAACATCTTCCTAATTTGTCTATTTTTCCCTTCACATATTGAAATTTCAACGATAGTTCCTGTCGGAATTTCTTTTACAATCTCTACTTTTGCGGGTGATGTAATGAATCCACCTATATCCACCCCATTTCTTAATTTTGCAACTTTTGCAGGAGAAAGATGTTTCAAGATTCGAACTAAATACGTTTTATAAATTTTATGTTTAGGGTGAGCAACACGATAAGAAAATTCTCCGTCATTAGTCATTATTAGAAGACCTGTAGTATTATAGTCTAGTCGTCCTACGGGGAATATTCTCTCCTGAACGTCTGGCATCAAATCTACCACAGTAGATCTACCCTGTTCATCAGAAACGGCTGTAATATAATCCAAAGGTTTATTAAGAATGTAATAAACCTTATCTTCCTTTTCTAGGATTTTTCTTCCACTTACTTCTACAACATCCTCGTCGCTCACATCGACTCCAACCTCGCGAACTACTTTACTATTTATTATTACCTGCCCATCTTTTATTAGTTGGTCAGCTTTTCTTCTACTAGCTATACCTGACTGCGCTATATATTTATTAATTCTCATTTTTAAAACTCCACATTCTAAATTTATTCATATATTTTTTATAATTCAATTTTTCTAAAAAAATACACGTCACACTATTTCAGTTTATTACAGATAATTATTAAACATCAAAATAAAATCATAACTTGTTCACTATTAGTTACTGTACCATATTATTTGGAATAAATCAAATTACCTGGCTTATCCCCAATTACTATCGTACATTACTGATAGCAAACCATTTGCATTCTACAGCAAATGGTATAATTATTGTTATTGACTTATTCCTTACATATAATTATAATATATATACTTCATTGTAAAAAATAGAGAGGCAAAATGAATAATATTATCAAATTCTATAACACGTCATCAAAAAAGGTGGAACCTTTTATCACAGACGAACCTAACAAAGTAAAAATGTATACTTGTGGCCCAACGGTTTACCACTATGCACATATTGGAAATCTCAGAAGTTACCTCATGGAAGATGTACTTGAAAAGTTCTTACAGTATGCTGGTTATGATGTAAATCGAGTAATGAATATAACAGATGTTGGACACTTAACTAGTGATTCAGATGAAGGTCCAGACAAAATGGTTGAAGGTGCAAAAAGAGAAAAAAAATCTGTGCTAGAAATCGCAAAATATTACACTGATGCTTTTTTTGCTGACTGTGAAAAATTAAATATAAAAAAACCTAATACAATCGAAAATGCTACTGATTGCGTAGACGACTACATTGAAAGCATAAAAGGTTTACTAGAGAAAAACTATGCGTATATTGCTGGGGGAAATGTCTACTTCGACACTTCAAAATTAGAAAATTATTACGTGCTCACAGGACATAGTGCCGAAAATCTAGAAGAGGCTGTACGCAGCGATGTTTCAGTAGATGAAAACAAAAAGAATAAAACCGATTTTGTACTATGGTTC
>CAYJGJ010000002.1:0-40141 GCA_964370025.1 uncultured Oscillospiraceae bacterium | reverse complement strand
AAATCGAAATTCGATGACCAGGAATTAAAATGGGAAAGTCCATGGGGGCTAGGATACCCAGGTTGGCATATAGAATGCTCTTGTATAAGCATGAAGCATCTCGGTGACAAGCTAGATATCCATTGTGGTGGAATAGATAATATTTTTCCTCATCATACGAATGAAATTGCGCAAAGTGAGGCTATACTCGGACAAAAATGGTGCAACTATTGGTTCCATGTTCACCACCTCACTATGAAGGATTCTAAAATGAGCAAATCCGCGGGCGAATTTTTGACATTATCACGCTTAGAGGAAAAGGGCTATCTGGCTCTTGCATATCGTTTTTTCTGCTTGCAATCTCACTATAGAAAACCTCTAGAATTTAACTACGAAATACTAGAAAATGCAACTACTGCATACAAAAAATTAAGAAACAGAGTTTCACAGTTAAACAATTCAGAATCAGTAGAACAGTCGCAAGTTACAGTTTTTGAAAATGAATTTATCGACGCTTTATCTGATGATCTTAATACAGCGTTAGCATTAAGCAAACTATACGAAGTACTAAAAGCAGATATTAATGATGCAACTAAACGTCATATAATAACAAGCTTCGATTTCGTGCTAGGACTTGACCTTACAAAAGGGCTAGTCGAAAAAAGAGAAGTATCGGAAGAGTTAGAAACATACATTGTACAAATGATCCAAAAAAGAAATGATGCAAAGCAATCCAAAAACTATTCTCTCGCGGACGAAATTAGAAATGAACTGCTCGCAAAAGGTGTCGCTCTCAAAGATACAAAAGATGGAACCACTTGGAACTTGAAAGGAAAGGAATAATTCGATTATATCAGAATAGTGAAAATCATGGTAAAAACAAACAGGCTGAACATTGATGATTGTCTATTAGTGTTAATAGACTTTCAAGAAAGGCTGATGCCTTCTATATATGAAAATGAAAATATAGAGGATTCAGTATGTAAATTAGTAAGAGGATGTAGATTTTTGGGAGTTCCTATAATAACAACCCAACAATACACAAAAGGCCTTGGAGAAACTGTGCCCTCAATTCTAAAATCTCTTAATGAACCGCTAGAAGAAACCTCTACTCTTGATATGCCAATAATAGAAAAGGTCACATTTAGCTGCATGATGAATGATGAATTTGCAGCAACAGTACAAAAAACTGGACGAAAAACTGTCATACTGACAGGGGTAGAATCGCATATTTGCGTATCGCAGACAGCACTAGATTTGATAAATAACGGATACGAAGTTATTCTTGTGAACGATTGCGTTTCTTCAAGAAAAAAAGAAGATAAAGAAATATCATTACGAAGACTAGGGAAATGTGGAGCAATAGTATCTACTTATGAATCTGTCTTGTTTGAATTAACTGGTTCAGCAAAACATCCCCAATTCAGAAACATATCAAAAATTGTAAAATAAAAGACACACGCGACAGCGCAAGACACATATGAACGAGGCTTAAGATTGAGACTATCTTAGTACAAAATAGATATTACGTGCTAAGAATGATAACGCATAGATGTTATTCAAGCACTTCATACATACTTGCGCTGTCCTCTTTTCTTGTGCTTTCTTTTATTTCAACAACCCTAACTCTAACAGGGCGTGACCCAAATTCTATTGAAATTACATCACCAATAGATACTTCAGCACCCGCTTTGGCAACCTTGTCATTTACTGTAATTCTATCCTCATCGCACGCTTGTTTGGCTATTGTCCTGCGTTTTATAAGTCTTGAAACTTTCAAAAATTTATCTATTCTCATTATTCTTCGTATTCCACTCTTATTATTTTAAAAAAGGCAACTTGCGTTGCCTTATAATTTATTTTTTATTAACTGTATCTTTAAGCGCTTTACCCGCTTTGAAAGCTGGTGCTGTTGAAGCAGGAATCTGAATTTTCTCATCAGGTCTTTTAGGATTTCTACCCATCCTTGCTTTTCTTTGACGAGTTTCAAAAGTACCAAATCCAATAATTTGCACTTTTTCACCTTTTTCCATAGTTTCGCCTATTGTGTTAAACACTGCGTTTGTAACTTTATCAACATCCTTTTTTGATACTCCTGTTTTTTCCGCTACTGCAGCTACTAAGCTAGTTTTGTTCATAAAAATTCTCCTCTCTTTTTAATGAACTAAATCGTTTTGATTTATCATTCACTAAGAACACAAAATTAATTTTTGATACACATCATGCCCATTACTTATTAGGTACAAGTATAATTGGAAAGAATTCGCCAGTATAAATTATATACTTCGTTAATACGCACAATCCATATGAGTTTAATGCATATGTGTACCAATACAATCGTTTACACGGACTAATCACGCAAATGCGTTACTCCTTAAGTTCGATTATAAAAACACCTACACATATAATGCAAAAAGATGTATATCTCTCGATACATTAATGAATAAGTGTCGTATTGTCTTGCTTATTTTCTCATTTTTTTGTTGATTTGTCAATCATTTTATTATTTTTTTTTACTATACTTTATAATATTTTTCTTACGTCATAAGCAACCCTAAATTAGAAAAAATAGATAGTTTTAATATTTACATCTATTAATATAAATGATATTATTATGAAGAATAAAAAAATCACAATTTCAAGATGATTCATCATTCCATTTTTTAACTAAAGGGGGATTACATGGCACTAAAAGACTGCACGATGGCAAATATTTACCTTACTGAAGAACTAGATATAAACTTGACAGCGAATGTCTTGCATATTTCAGATAATGATTCAACATTAGTCGTCCAAAAATCTCAAATTGACAAACTTACCACCAATATGATTGTTTCCTTTTATGGAAAGGGGCATCCACCAAGTTATTACCACTGTACAATAGCTAACCCATCTAATTGGGCAACCAGTGGGAATGAAAGAGATTTTATGATTCCATGTCATATTGGAGAATTCATCAAAAAAGTAGAAAGAAGAGATGATTTTAAAGTTCCCGTACAAGTCTTAATTGACACTATTTCTACACTCCAAGACACTAACTATGTACCCATTGAAGATACTAAACCACATGGATATTTAAGAAACTTAAGTGCTGGAGGAGCACTACTAGAAACCACTAGCAGATTCAACCCGAGTGATATCATCTTGTTTGAAATCATTCTTCACGATTCTACTCCAATTGAAGCAACCGCTGAAGTTATTAGAGAGGCCGCGCCTCCCCCAGATGATAGACACGATACTGGAACTAAAAGCTCAAAAATAAATAACAAGTACTACGGATTGAAATTTATAGGCTTATCTGCTGAATCAGAAAGACGTATCAGGGAATTAGTCTTTAAAATTGAAGCTATTCACAGGAAAAATTTATATAACCGCATTTAGCGATAATAACTATTTTAACTACAAAGGGAGGGGATTACACCCCTCCCTTTAACTTTTTTCATACAGTAAGTCAATTATTCAAATTACTATCTGGCATGGAGTCGAAGAAGTCCACACTAAGTGTGCAGAACATCACATTGAACTAATACTTATCGTCATAAGAAATAAAGTCATCTACTTCAACAGATGTATTCTCAGCTATATCAACTGCCGGTGATTCAGTTACAGTTCCATCCCTAAGAGAAAATCTACTCATAAGATCCTTCAACATATTTGCTTGCCCAGATAATTCCTCACTAGCAGCTGCACTTTGTTCAGCAGTAGCTGAATTTGTTTGAACTACGGCAGAAATTTGATCAACTCCAATATTTATCTGCGTTGCAGCTACACTTTGCTCTTCAGAAGCATCAGCGATATTATTAACAATATCTCCAACAACTTTAGCACTTTCAAACACTAAATTGATAGACTCAGAGGTTCCCATCGCAATCTTGTTACCATTTTCAACTACAGCTATAGTTTCCTCTATCAATGTAGCAGTATCTTTTGCAGACTGTGCAGATTTTGCAGCAAGATTTCGAACTTCATCTGCAACAACTGCGAACCCTTTGCCCGCCGTTCCTGCTCTTGCCGCTTCTACAGCTGCATTTAGTGATAAAATATTAGTTTGGAAAGCAATATCATCGATTGCTTTAATAATTTTACTTATTTCTGCAGATTTTTCTGTAATTTGTCCCATTGCAACCATCATCTGTTGCATTTGTTCCATACTTTGTTGTAACGCAGCATATGCCTTTGCATTTTCTTCCTTACCAGCCTTAGAATCATCGGATGTCTCTTTTATTTTTTCAGCAACTTCATTAATTGACGCTGATAGTTCTTCTATAGCAGAAGCTTGCTCTGTAGATCCTTGTGCCAATGCTTGTGCGCCCGAAGATACTTGGTCACTTCCCATGTCCACTTGATCCGCGGCTAACCTAACTTGCGACAAAGTGGCTGTCATTCCATCAGCCAACTTGTACATTTCCGTTGCTAGTGTAGCATAATCACCTTTATAATATTCCTTCGCACCACTCTCACATGCAAAATTCCCTTTTGCCATTTCTTCTAATCCATTCTCTAGGTCACCAATAATAGTTGAAAGTGAATCGATAATAATTCTAGTAGATTCTACAAGCTCCCCAACTTCATCTTTTGATTGTACATCTGGAATTTCAGAGTATATATCTCCGTCTGCAAGTTTTCTAAGTCTCGCTGTGCATAAATTGATGCGCTTTGTGATCGATTTTGAAATTACAATCGAAATAACAATCGATACTATAAAGTTAAATATTGAAAGAGCAATACTTATTATTAAAGCAGTATTACTTCTATTAGCCAATCTAGTCGCTGTTTCTTGTCCTACTTCTACTTTGAAGTCGAACAACTCGAGATATGCACCATGCATATTATCATAAATAGGGTTTAGTTCATCTATTATTCTTTGCTGAACTTCAAGTGCCACGTCGGAGTCTGTCAAATCCACCGTATCTCTAGTCTCCAAAATATAGTCTTTACCAGCAACCCATTCCATATATAATTCATCGATTGTTACCAAGATCGCTTTCCCCTCTTCGTCGGTCAATGTTGAATCTAGCGCTGGGCGATATATCTCATCGTAATCTTTAAGATTCTGTTCAAGTTCTGCTTTTTGAACTTCAACTTCAGCCTCGTCCAAATATGTTACGATATTAGATAAATTAGACTGTGCATCTTGCAATGCAAGAGTAGCCTTAGCAACATCACCTTGTCCAAATCCATAGGTCTCTAAAGTATTATAGTACTCTCTATCTACCTCTACCATATGCAACAAGTTAAAAACAGTAGGCATCGCGGACATGATTAAGACAAAAAGAACCAAACAAAGAATCTTTTTACCGAATTTTAAATTCTTAAACATTTTACTCTCCTTATTATTATTGTTATACTGAAATAAGCTCAGTAAGGTTAGCTACGGCTATAAATAGAAATAACGAAACATCTTTTACAACAAATTATTTATTATTTAATTCCTAAAGAATTCCATAATCTTATCTGACATACTTTCTAATGGCAATTGATGAATCACACCTCCAATATCGTACGCAACTTTCGGCATACCATACACCACACAGCTTTGTTCATCTTGGCCTATCGTCATACCTCCTGATTTTTTTATATCTAATAAACCTTCCGCACCATCGCTTCCCATACCTGTCATTATTATTGCAAGAGTTTTGCATTGCGCTGCTTTCGCAACCGATTGAAACAATACATCTACAGACGGTCTATGTCCTTGAACTTTTTCACCTTCTTTACATGAAACATAGTAATCGCTTCCTCTTCTCTGCAATTGAGTATGAGTATCACCAGCTGGAGCAATGTATGCATTTCCCCTTTCAATTTTCATCCCGTCAGATGCTTCTACAACATTCATGTTACAAATTTTATCGATATACTTGGCATACATTGCAGTGAACCCCATCGGCATATGCTGAACAACCAATATAGGCGGACACTCCTTGGGCAACATCCTTAGAACTTTTAGGATTGCATCCGTTCCTCCTGTCGATGCTCCGATAACAATCATCCCATCCCCCATGCTGGCATTGATGCTAGGTGTGGAGTTAGAAGTAGAATTTATTACCTTATTTTCATGAGCATTATGATTGTTTTTTTTCAAAATTAAAGAATGCTCTCGTTGTTTTGTAGCAACTGGTTTTGGCAGTTGACATTTTGCTTTAGAAGCAATCTCAATTTTCCTGGCAAGTGTATCTATGAAACGCGCATTGTGATGCTCTTCATCAACACCTGGTTTTTTAACAAAGTCTACCGCCCCATATGTTAGAGCATCAAAAACTGTAATATTTAGTGAGGACACCATTACGACCGGGAGTAAATGTATAGGCAAAAGCCGTCTCAACAACTCTATTCCATCCATTACTGGCATTTCTACATCCATCGTAACCACATCAGGTTTTACTATTGGAATCTTCTTCAATGCATCATTCGGATCAAAAGAACGCCCTACGATTTCGATTATATCCGATTTTTTTGATAGTTCTTTCTCTAAAAAATTACCATAAAAGAGTGAATCATCTACAATATATACCTTTATTTTTTTACTATTATACATTTGCAATATTTCCTAATTTAGAATTGCTATTTCACTTAGTTCGTACAAAGCCAGATGGCATTACTCTACTATATTTTAAATCCAAATGCGAAATGGTCTCAGAATGTCCAATAAATAAATATCCACCTAAATTCGTAGCATCATAAAATCTATTAACTAAGGCTTTCTTAGTATCATTGTCAAAATATATCATTACATTTCTACAAAAAATAACATCGAACTTAGTCTTGAATTTTATCGGATCCATCAAGTTGAAAGTTCTAAATATAACATTTTCTTTTAAAGATGGAGTTATTTTATATATCTGTCTATTCTTATCATGTATAAAGTATTTTCTTTTCCATTCGCTTGAAATATCACGAAGCGTATTTTCGTTATATTCGCCTTCCTGTGCTGTTTTTAAAACTTTCTGTGATATATCACTTGCAAGAACTCTCGTATCCCACTTTCCTGACTTATCTTGAAAGTAATCTTTCATTATCATGGATAAAGTATAGGCTTCCTGCCCGGTAGAACATCCTGCACTCCAGACAGCGAGAGTTTTATTTGTTTTTCTTTTTTCTAAAGATGGTAAAACGTGTTGACGAAAATAATCAAAATGTTCCGTCTCTCTCATAAAGAATGTATAGTTTGTAGTCAAGCTATTAATCATGAGGTCCAGTTCTTGCTGATTCTTGTTCATGATAACTGAATCAACAAATTGTGAAAAAGATTCAAAGTTTCCTTTTTTCAAAGGATTCTCCAACCTACTTGCCACTAGATCTCTTTTTTTCGCAATGTCAATTCCATAGCTTGATTTTACAAAACTCGCAAGTCGATTAAAATCTCTATCATCTATATGCATTACGCACCTTTTTCTATATTTTCTATTAATAAAACTTTGCTACAATCTAATAAGAAAACTACCGTTTCATCATCTAATGTGAGCATTCCCTCTGCTAGTCCATTTGAATCTTCTGTAGGGATGTCTTTTTTCGATTTCATTTTAATATCTTGAACTTGGAGAACTTCATCTACAGTAAGTCCAAACATGTTTCCATCCACATCTAGGATTATAGTACATGTATTATCGGTATATTCTTGTGGTCCTTTTCCCATGCGTTCTTTCAAATCTATTATAGGAAGCACTTGTCCCCTCAAGTTAATTACACCTTTTACAAATTGTGGTACTAATGGCATAGTCCTTATCATATAATTTGTAATAATCTCTACTACGAAAGAAGCATCTGCGCCAAAAACTAAATCTCCAGATTTGAAAGTCAAAAATCTTCGTGTATCCTTCTCCGACGAACCTTCATAATCTCCCGTCAATCCATATTCTGCTTCGTCAAAATTTGTATCAACTAAATTACTCATGCCTATTCTCCATTCTTGCTTATTTCATTATGAGAATTCAAAATATGTACAGCATCTAATATTACACTTATATCTCCATTCCCCATTATAGAACAGCCACTTATTCCTGCTTCTTTTATTTTGAAGGCACTTAAATATTGTGGCAATGGTTTTACGACTACTTGCTTTTCTCCAACAAGTTCATCTACAAGAAGACAAAATGAATTACTTCCCGCTTCTAACCACATAATGATTCCTTCGTCGACAGAAGGACAATTAGTAGGAATATTAAAATGCCTATTAAGTCGAACTAATGGATAAAATTCACCCATGCAAGGGATTATTTCATTACCTGACGTATCTTTTAATATATCGCCCTCCGATGCCTTGAAAGACTGTTTAATATTTTGGATAGGAATTGTAAATCCGGCATCTCCTACGTTTATCTCCATACCGGATACTATTGCTAATGTAAGTGGAATTTTAAATATAAATGTAGAACCCGCTCCAGGCCTATTTTCAATTAATAAGGTACCACCTATAGTTTCCAGATTTTTCTTTACGACGTCCATTCCAACGCCTCTACCAGAATATTGTGTAACGTCTGCATTCATTGAAAAGCCCGGCGCCATAATTAACTCTAGCTTTTCTTTTTCTGTATATGCTTCCGCGGGTTTAGTGAGAATTCCGCGCTTTTCTGCCTTTGCAAGCACTGCGTCGGTATTTATTCCTCTACCATCATCACTAATAGAAATAACAACGTCACTTCCCATATGTTTTGCGGATAAAGTTACTTCACCTTGCGGATCTTTTCCTGCTGCAATTCTATCTTCTTTCGTTGCCTCAATTCCATGGTCCATAGCATTACGGATTACATGCATGAGTGGATCTCCGATGCTGTCTACTATTGTTTTATCAACCTCAGCATCGCCACCTATCATAGATAGTCTAACATCTTTATTAAGCGACTTTGCCATGTCGCGAACAATTCTATTCATCTTTTGGAATACTCCAGATACTGGAACCATTCTAAGAGACATTGCAATATCTTGTAAATCATCAGTGAGTTTGCGAAGCATCGATGTGGATTTTGCGAATCCGTCCAATTTCAACCCCTTTAGTTCAGGTGAATCAATAACCATCGATTCTGTAATAACTATTTCACCTACTATTGCCATTAGGCTATCGAGTTTATCAAGATTAACACTTATTAGACTCTGTTTTGCTTGTTTAGATGCATCAGAACCATTATCTGCAAATTTAGGGCTTGTTGCTTCTTTTTTCTTATCTTGCACACCTTCAGGTTTAGAAGTTACAAAATTATCATTTGCATTCGAAGAATCTTCCACCGCTTTTGTTTCTGAGTTGGCGTTGGTGCTAACATTATAACTATGAATATACGACATACTCTCCATGTTAGCGATTGCTCTATTCAATGACGCCTCGTCAAAGAATCCTATGAAAAAGCCTTCTTTTTTCAAGAATTCACATGTATCGGAATTTGTTTCTACATCGGCAGGATAAAATTCTTGATCCAATCCTGCATCGCGAAAACTATTTACAAGAATAAACGCTCGCAAGTTTTCCATTCCACAGTCTTTATCGAATATGACATGCAGGACATAAGGTGCATTGACTTTTTCAATATTCGAATTAGGACTTTCTGGTCCAGCTTCAACACTAACATCGGATGATGCATGCTCTGACGCGGGCGAGACAACTGCAAGCTCTTCGCCTTTTATTTCCTTTATGAAATCCGCAATTTGCGCAATAAAATCTGAAACATCGTCACTTAGTTCTGTACCGTTTTCTACCTTTTCTAAGTCACCTCTCATCCTGTCTACTGAACGAAACAATATATCAAACAACGTATCCTTCTGCGCTTTAGTGAAGTGTGACATTCCGTTATCTCTAATCTCAAAGAATAAATCTTCGACATGATGTGCAATTTCCATAAGAGGTTTAAATTCCATCATTGCAGATGAGCCTTTAATAGTATGCATGCTGCGAAATATTTCATTGATTTCATCCTGAGTAAAATCCCCAGTTTTTTCTGAATCTATCAGCATTTCATCTAAATTTTCAATCAACGTATTGGATTCAAACAAAAACGTTTCTAACAAGCTGTCCATTCCATTGCTCATATTTTCGCACCACCTTTAATATTTCTATCGTTAGGGTTATTTTTCTAGTAAAATATATTTTGTATAATTCAAGCATTTAACATGGTTGAATACTTTTGCATTATATGATATTATACTACTAAATTCAATCACTGTCAATTCTATAATTCAATTGAATTGACAGTGATGCTTCAAACGAATATATTATTATAGTATAAATGAATAGGTGTACTAAATGGCAAATATACTAAAAATTACTACTCCTAATATTACCCAAAATCAATCTCAACAATCTAGGCCTTCTATCGATCGCAATATAGCTAACGACATACAAGGACCAATCCAGCCTACTAAGGTCCTAAAGCCTGATGCGAGAAGCGATTCTACCGGACAAGAGCAAGGCATAGGACGTCATTTTAGATATGAATCTAACTATGCGACTTTCATTAAACAAGTACAAACATCTCCGACCATATCTGAAGGATTTGCAAAGCTTTTTTTTGAGCGCTTTGCAACTGTTGCTACATCTGGATTATCGAAAGGATTTGCAGCCGAACTCGCATCTCTTTTTGATTTTGCGAACATTTCTATAGAAAACATGCCTGAATTTCTCAAGCAGCAGATGATTGTATCTTCACGATTTCAAGGTGCTTTTTTTAATCTATTAAGACAAGTAATGGATCAAACCAACTCAGTGGAACTTAAATCGGATATACTTAATTTTCTCAAAACTTACACTGATATGTCCGAAAGTTCTCATTTAATGAAACAAATCCAAACACTTTTGGATAGTATTAGACAAAGTCTCTATCCTAAAGACCAATCTGAATTATCTCGAATAGTAAATTCACTACTATCACAAACAGGAACTCCATCAGAAGAATCAATGCTTGCTAACTCTAGAACACTTAAAGAGGAAATGCTTCCTTTTTTAAACAAATTTATCTCCTCCACGCACGACCGAGGTGAATTACGCGATCAAGTAGCCCTACTTTCTTCTTTGATAGCTAGACATGAAAACGGTCTGCCATCGAAAGTCATTGCGGCCTTCGAAGCTCTGCTTGGATATCAAGGAATGCAACACTCGTTTAATAGTTTTGATAGCAATCTACTTCTACAAGTATTACAAAACACTGACTTCGAGAAACACTCTCGAAATCAGGCTTGGCAAGAAAATTTTATTCACCTTATTGAAAGTGGAATAAAGGGTGGAGCAGGAACCGATAACGTTTCTATTTTTAAGAATTTGCTGCAATCTTTCTTGTTAAATGAAAGTGTATATATGCCGCTTCAACATATAATATTTCCGATGCAATCCGAAAATAAAAATATGTTTGCTCAAATGTGGATAGATCCTAACGCCGAGGGCAACTCAAAATATGCGGATCCAAATACTAAGGCAGTACAAGGCTTATTAAAATTCGATATACAAGATTTGGGATTCTTCGACTTGTTTTTCCTTTATCAGGATAGCAATATTAAGTTGCAATTAAGTTGCCCCCCAACACTCCCTATACCAGAGCAAACTATTCAAAGTGACTTAGTGCAGCTATTGGCAGCTAATAATATCCGTGTGGAAGAACTATATGTAGAGAAAACAGAAATGTCTATACCTATCTCTACAGCGTTTCCCAAGATTTTTGAAAGAGAGAACGCAATAAATGTCAAAATTTAATAAAGTACTAAATCAAAAAGCTGTAGCATTATCATATGATGAAACTAGACAGGCGGCACCGATTATTGTCGCTGCTGGGAGTGGATATACTGCATCTAAAATAATGGAAATAGCTTCCCAAAACAATATCCCCATATACGAGGATAACTCCCTTGCAACCATGCTTTCACAGTTAGAATTAGGGCAAGAAATACCGGAGGAGTTATATAAATCGATAGTAGATATCTATGTCTACTTTTTGAATTATGTTCCTACTGTTAGTACCGATGGAGAAGTTGAAGACACAAAAATCTCTGAAAATATTAACCCTTCGGATCCACTTGAATCAAGATTCTCAAAAGAAAATAATCCTAGGATATCAGAAGGAATTACTTCTAGCGCATCCGAGCAAGTTGATGCGGATAATCACTTACCCTTTGACGTTACAATTAACTCAGATGATGACGATTACTATTAGTAGCAAATTATAAACAAATTTTCATGCTACTTTCAAAACAAATTAGAACCAAAAATGCGACTACTCTGTGACTCATGATGTCACAGTGTAGTCGCATTTACTTTACTTGTTAATTACTTTTCCAATTTAGTTAATAAAGCATGGCTTAAGCCCTTTAATTTTTCTATTTCTGATTTTGGAGCTACAGCTTCTTCATTTACTTTCGTGACTTCTATAAGCTCTTTGCGAAAAACACGAATTTCTCTCGGTGCCTCAATTGCCAATCTAATAGAATCACCGCTAATTTCGTGCACAATGACTTCAATATCATCTCCAATCAATATAGATTGCCCTTTTTTTCTGTGTAATACTAACATTTTATAATTCCTTGACTTGTACTTTTTGGAATTTATGACGGAGTGAATATTTTTGAGTATCAAGCACCGTTTGAATTCCCTTACGTGTCTTTGTGTTCACAACTATAGGACACTTCATATTGACAGAACTGTTTTCAATACTATCCCGCAATGAACATATTACAAAGTAAGATAAATTTTCTTCATTATCAGTACCTAGTTTTTGATAATCATCCTCAGATAAGACTGGTTCATAGGTGTCGTCAAGCACAAAGGGATTCATTATGAAAAATGATACGTCAACATTATCAATACTATACAAACATAATGAATCATGATTGTTTTCTTCCAAAGGCAATGGGATAAATTTCTTGTATTCTTCAAATCCGTATATTCCATCATCCATTACAATTAATTCATTTTCATCATAAAACTTATCTAACTTCATCTATAAGATCTCCTATGCCATCTCATCAAGAACTGAACCACTATCATCCGACCTTGGTGGAACATATATCGGTGAACCTATATATTCTATTGTTACAGATGGGTTTTGAGTAATCATAAGTTCTATTGCACCAGGAATGAATTCTACAGAACCACTATTGACCCTTGCGTCAAAGTTCAATTTATCCATTTCATACTTTACTGATATTTCCGGAGGCGTCCAATCTATATTTGGACCTACACTAGGTAAGAAATCAATATTAAATTGTCCCGTAGGAAGTTCCAATCTACTCGCTAGCATACTATTTATTGTTTCATTTCCTTCCCCAGGCTTACTCCATGTCATCTGAGTAATTTCATCACTGTATCTATTGCCTGCATCAAAAGCTGCTTTATTCCCCTTATTCGCCGCCTGTTCGACTGAAGTCATTGCAGTTGGAGTAATTGAGTTCCGCGCATCATAAGTGTCCATATTGAGTCTTACAGGCTCACTTCTAATACGAAGTCCCCCCTCGTCTCTCGATATAGCAATTCTTGCCTCTCCTCTTCGACGTTCTACTCGAGCATCTGTAATTTTCATTTCGTACTCGATAGGAACTGTCGTGATTTTAATTAGCTGCTCCATTATTTCCCCCTTCTAACTACTTAATAAATAATCACTCTAAGTTATTTTGATTACTAGCATTATAATTGTTTCAGCGCAATATATTTAAGGCTGTAGTATTCTATTTTTATTACTATTTATAATCTAGTTTCTCACAATTATTGAATGAAATCTAACAACGATGGTGACAGTATGTTTGTTCCCATTTTGAGAGTCGCATTATAAATGTATTGCGAATAAGAAAAGTTCATTATAGCCTTTGCTTCATCAATATTCACGGTATTGTCAAATTGTTCTATAATAGCGAGTTCTTCATCTTCTAGATTGCTTAAAGTTGTTTCCATAAACTTTGATTTTGTGCCAATTTCAGTGAAAGTAATTCTCATGTCGTCCGCTTTCCCTGTAAATTTCTCCCAAAGCATTTCATATTCTGATCTATCAAACACAGGATCTTCCAGCACATCGGCCATCTCTCCCAAAAGCAAAATCATATTGTTCGTGACGCCTGCGGCATCGTGGCCGTACCCTACAACCTCTATCCCTGGCATGGATGCATCGAATGCCGTCGAAGATATTACTTCTCCTGCATTAGGGTTAGGAGTAACGCCATCAGCGAGAAATTCAGGTTCAAATTCCAAGCCTATTCCAAAATCTATAAAGCTAGATTCTTGGGCCATCGTTTCTAATTCAGTTAAAACAGCAGGGTCACTAAGACTCAAACCTCTGTACGTAACATCTCCCGTATCGGTGATTCCAAACGGTGCCTCATTATTGTCGGAACCATTTCCTGCCATAACAAACGCATTACCAAATTTAGCATTCAAAGATTGTACCATTGAGCGCTGCATTTCTCTAAATAACGAAGCATATTCCGTCCTAACAGACGAATTTGTATCATTCAAAGATTCCATTGCATATTTTTTCGCAACTTCTTCTGCTATGTCGCTAAGCTGCATTACTACAGCTTCTTGGGAATCCTGCCAATCCATTGTATTGCTGACAGCCGCTTGATAGTCTGCATTCCTTGCAAATCGGTGTTCAAGAAGAACAGCCCTAGCTGCAGATAATGGCTCTTCATAAGACTGCATAAAGTTTCTTCCGGTTTCTACTTGAGTTCTAGCTTGAGTCTGTTTGGAAAGAGAAGATTGCAATGAGTTTTCGTAGTTTCTTCTCATCATATTAGTTGTTATTCTCATAGTTAGTTCCTACCTTCCTACTACACCTGTTCCATTTATCAATTTGTCTAGTACTTCATCTAAAGTAGTCATCAATCTAGAGGCAGCATTGTATGATTGTTGAAATCTCATCAAATCGATAACTTCTTCATCTTGATTAACTCCCGACACTGCATCTCTCGTGTCTGAGATTCTATTTAAAACAGTTATCCTATTACTCAATATTATAGATGAGGAACTTCGCTCTATAGCTTGAACATTTTGAATGTTGTCATATATTTCTTGAAGTGTTCCTGTGAATACTACAGTATCATCTACACCATCGTAATCTGAATCTATTTGGAATTCATACTCATCTTTTGACAAAGCACTTACCATTTTTAAGATATTCTCATACGCATTGTTTCCACCAGATTGAGTGACTGTCAAAGAAACGGTTTCATTCATCCAATCATCCGAAATGTTAATGTTGAGTGCAGTAAATTGTGAGGAACCATCGGAAGTGGTGAATAAATCTTGTCTGATTTCTGTTGGAGGAGGCCCTGGATCTTGAATGGCATTAAGGTCATTCATTGTAGTAGCTATGCCATGTATGAAAGTATTAAGCATTTGTTCATAATACCCAACACCCTTTATATCTGTACCGTCAAAAATCTGTGACTTATTCAACATATCCAGCTTGCCTTTAAATAATCCATCCTGCATGATGTCAGTAATGTCATATGGAGGGCCTGCAGGCGCTCCGGGGGGAGTCGAAAACGAAATCGATACAGGGTCGATAGTTAAAGTCGCTGGGACCGCTGGGGTTCCAAATGTAGCCGGTGGTCCCGGCATAGGAAGCGTTGCAGGGATTCCCTCTGTAAAACTAAACACACTACCTTTATCATCATCTATTATAGTATATTCTATGCCATTTACATCCGTAAAAGTGATTTCTAGCGGTTTTACATTCGGGTTGCCATCAGGTGAGTTGTGGTATTTGACATCTATCGGCAAATATGTTGCGAGTTCATCTATGAGCATATTTCTTTCATCCATTAACTCCAAAGCTGGACTGCTCAATACTTCACTATTTTTGATAGCAATATTAAGGTCTATAATTTTTTCTAGAGCATTATTTACGCTAGGAATCAAAGAATCTTGGAATTCTATTATCATTTCTTGATTATATTCTTCTACTTCTACACCTTTTTGACGCGAAATATTGATCAAAGTTTCAAATGCGGAGCGAATTAATACATCTGAAATCCCTTCACTAGCAGTCGAAGGGTTAGCTACCCCATTTAATTGAGAAATTACTTCGTTCAAAGCATTCCGAACAGCTAAAGAATCCGTTTCATCGAAAATGGTTCCAAGCCTTTCAAGCGCGGCGTCCATTGCATCTGCGGTTCCAACTTTTGCCATTTGATTTCTGTATTGCACATCTAAATAAGGGTCTCTTATTTGAGTGACTCCAAGCATTTCTACCCCTTGTCCAACTCTTGAGTCGTATATCGATACAGTAGAACCAACCCCAGGAGGCATTATGCTTGCCAAATCAAGTCTTTGTCTAGTATATCCTTCTGTATTAATATTAGATAAATTTTGTCCTGCTACGTCTATTGCTCTTTGAGAGGCTTGCAAAGCCCTTTGTGCTGTGCTAAATCCTATAAAAGTCGATGTAATCATTTGTATTCCTTCTTTCCTTGCGAATTGCTACTTCTTTTGGAGCATTATGAGGATTGCTGTATTTCAATTTAAGTTATAATTATCCTTCTTATGCTTTCATGTCGGTCATCTGAGTACTATCTTCGGTGTAAATTCGTGTTCCTCTGTCATTGGTTTTATTTATCTTCTTTTCCCATTCTCTAACACTGAGGTTTAGCATAACTACAACCTCATCATTTGTAAGCCGGAACATCTGTATTGATCTACTCAATCCTTCGAAAGCTGGGATGTATTTTTCTCTATCATTTTGGTCTGCTTTTTCTAAGATTTCACGAAAAGAAAGGCCTGCAAAGCCCATTTCTTCCATTGCATTCTCTCTTTTTACCTCTAACCCTTTTAATTTCAGAATTATAGCTTGTTCTTTTGTCATACACTCATCTATAATAGAGAGCCTATTATCTTTTGTAGCCTGAAGCTTTAGATTAGCAATTTGTGTCAGCTCATCAAATACTTCCGTGAGGCTAGTTACAATATCAATGAGTTTATTCATGACCATCAACTCCTCCGAGTGCAAGTATTCTATTGGCTATTTTTTCTTTGCTAACAACATATTGGCCTTGCTCTATACGAGATGCGAGCAGATCGACTCTTTCATCTGATACTTCTCCCCTTGCAGCGGTTAATACTTGATTAATCAATCCTTCAGAAAATTTCTTTTCTTCTATCTGTCTTTGGTTTGATTGTATAACAATCTTATCAAAATTCCTCTCATTTGTAGGAACTTTTTCCGATTTTCCATTACTAAGGTTCTGTTGCTGAATCTTATTCTTATACGCACCTGTCATTTTATCTATAGTAAAACTCATATCGTTCTCCTTAAATTACAATATTCTATTTTCATTACCAGACTGGTCATTTACAAACTATTTTTCTTCTACATATAATATCGACAATTTTATTGCTTTGTTAATAGAATACTTGTATTTTATTTTGTTTTTTTCTGGTTTTTTTTCTCTTCAAGACGTCTTGAAATAATTTTTCGTTCTTCCAAAATATCTATATCTCTCTCATTGTAACTGCCGCGTTTTTCATCGGTTATTGCAATGCCTGCGACGAGACTTATCGTTCTTCTTTTCATTATATTGACAATTTCTCTAGAATGACTCGCAACGATTACGGTGGTGCCATTTTCATTTATATCTTTTAACAATTGCATAAAATCCCAAGCATCAGTTGCGGTCATATTTGCAGTAGGCTCATCTATCAACAAGATCTGCGGATCCATGATTATGGCACGCGCCAGCATCGCTTTCGCATACTCACCACCAGAAAGCTCATGTGGCAAAACATATTTTTTGGAGAGCAAGTTCATTGTTTTGAGCACAGCATCTATTCTTGATGATCTTTTTTTCCTTGAAAGTGTTGACATTGTAAGAACAAAATTCAAGTTAGAAAAGATATTTTCATCCGATATCAGTCCTATTGACGGATCAAAAGAACCAAATTTTCTGCGAAAAAAAGGCACTTCTCCTCTCGATATTGTCTTGGTATCTACTCCATTAATACGTACTACTCCCTCAGTAGGAATAAGATATCCACCTATCATTTTCAAAATTGTACTTTTTCCTGATCCAGATCTTCCAATTAAAAATACGAACTCACCGCTTTTTATACTAAGACTTACATTTTCTATAGCTATATCATCACCTTTGTATATTTGGGTAACATTTTCGAATTCTATTTCGTTATACATTCTTTTCCTTTTTCTGAATTAAAAAAGATACTAAGTTTTCAAATGCAATTCTATTATCTCACGATACGATATTTCGATATTTTTTAATTGCAAAAACTATTGTTTTCTTTATATAAGTATAATGCAGGCCTAATTGATCTTTTAATAATTCGATCATATACCTGCATTACTTCTTTGTACTATTTTCGATTGTAAAATGAGTCCTTACCGATTATACGAGTACTGACTTCAGAATCAAGTTCGATTGTTTTTTCAAGAATTTTCTGAATCGTGAATAGTCGTTTTGATATACTCGTGAATAAAAACTCCATATTAGATGTTTCTTCTTTTTTTAACTCTTCATTAATCGGATAATTCTCTACTCTACCATATCTACTATCTGATTTGATCAATTCTTTTATTCTCTCAGGCTCAGAACCCACACCACGCATAAAATATAAAATTTCTTTCCTATCTCTGATATCATACTTGGCTAAAAGAGATTCTATCCGCTCTTCACATCTAACACACTTTTCTATTTCCTCACCTCTCCACTTCAATTGGATATTTGATGAAACTTTATCGTTAAATGATAGTTGATTTTTAAGCTCTTTAGTTTGCTCATATATTATCGCAACATGGTTATACTTTAATTCCAAGTGTTTGTCTATCTCTTTTAACATTTGGATGTAATTCATCACACCGCCCCCATTTATTATGATTTACTTATTCTCGTCTTTTATAGATGCCTTTATATTTGAAATTGCTTGGATTTGTATATTATTTCCTATTTCACTGAAGGATAATACGTATATACTAGGGTAAAATTGTTTCAAAAGCTGATACAAATACGGTCTAATTACCTGACTAGTTAGAATTATTGTTTCTTGAGACAATTCCTGGAATTTTTTCATCGCTTGATTAATCTGAGCCATAACACTTTGCATAACATCAGGACTAAGAGCAATAAATATGCCCTGTTCTCCTTTGTTCATCCCTGCGACCATCATTTTTTCGAGCTCAGACTCCAAGGTTACAACTCGCATCTTGCCGTCTTCGCAGAATCTTCGCGTTATAGTCCTCTTGAGTGCAGTACGAATATTCTCTGTCACGGCAACAAAATCGAGTCCTTTTGTCGAATTCTCCGCAATTGTTTCTAATATTGTTTCCATGTCTCTGATTGGAATACCCTCTTCTAGCAACGTCACAAGTATTTTTTGCAAATTACCCGGGGTTATTATATTAGGAACTACTTCATCTACTAGTTCCGCTGAAATAGCCTTTGTATTTTGCAAAATAAGTGAAACCTCTTGTCTGCTTAATAATTCATGCGAATGCAACCTTATTGTTTCAGACATGTGGGTAACCATTACAGAAAGTGGGTCAATAATCGTATATCCGTATATTTCAGCCATTTCTTTGTTTTCAGGTAATACCCATTTACTCGGGATTCCATAAGCTGGCTCTATCGTGTCAATTCCATCTATATGTCCTGTAGGATTTGGGGGTTCTAACGCAAGATAATAGTCAACTAATAGTTCACCCCTCGCTACTTCTTCTCCTTTTATTTTTATTACATACTGGTTTGTATTGATATTGGAACTGTCTCGCAATCTGACTGACGGAACAACAAAGCCCATAGTCTGCGCGTACTGTCTTCGAAAAATTACTATTCTATCAATTAATTTTCCGCCACTTCTTTCATCTACAAGTGGAATCAAACTGTATCCAAACTCCATTTCTATAGGTTCTACACTTATCAAAGAATATACATTATTAATATCCTTGTAATATTCTTCTTCTGTTGCAGGAACTTCTTCTTTACTTGCAACCTGTTGCTCTATGATTTCTTTTTCTGCCTTTTCTCTTAGTCTTCTAGCTATATATAGACCACCAGCAATAAATCCTACACCTAAAACAAACATAGGTATTACAGGCATTCCAGGTACTAGCATTATTATTAGTATTATACCTCCTGTCATCATTATTGCTCTTGGTTGTGCAATGAATTGCTTAGAAACATCATCGTTTAAACTTCCCTCGGAGACTGCACGAGTAACGATCATGCCTGTCGCCGTTGAAATCAATAACGCGGGGATTTGTGATACTAGTCCATCACCTACAGTAGCTATTGAATACACGCTCATTACATCTGTAAACTCCATGTCAAATGACAGCATACCAATGATAGACCCGACTATCAAATTTACAGCGGTGATAATTATAGACATTATGGCATCACCTTTTACTATCTTGGTAGCACCATCCATCGCCCCATAAAAATCAGCTTCTCTTTGTATTTTAGCTCTTCTTCCCTTAGCCTCCGCTTCGGTAATCAGCCCAGCACTGAGATCCGCATCTATTGCCATTTGTTTACCAGGCATAGCATCCAATGTAAATCTTGCCGCTACTTCAGCAACACGCTCAGCACCTTTTGTAATTACGATAAACTGCACCAATACGATGATTATGAATATAGTAAATCCAACTATAGCATCGCCTTGCAAAATAAAATCACCAAATGATTTAATTACCATTCCTGCCTCGCCTTGATTTCTCAAGATGTTTCTAGTAGAAGATACATTTATCCCCAATCTGAACAAAGTAGTAATCAATAATAATGATGGAAATATTGAAAACTCTAAGGCTTCCTTGATATTCATGCTGATTAATAGTATTATCAAAGACAAGGATATGTTAACAATTATCATTATATCCAAAAAGAACGTATTCATCGGTATTATTAATAATAGTACTATTACTATTACAAATAGTGCAACTCCTTGGTTTAAAATTCTTTTCATACTATATTATTCCATATTCCTATAATTTATTTTTGAGTTTATATACATATACTAGAACTTCGGCTATTGCACCGTAAAGCTCCGATGGTATTTCTTTATTCAATTCACTCTGCGCATATAATTGTCTAGCAAGTGCTTTATTTTCAACGATCGTTACATCGTGCTCTTTTCCTTTTTCAATAATTCTTAGCGCTAGCCTATCTTGCCCCATAGCAAGTACTACTGGCGCCATATTTTTTTCAGGCGAATATGCAAGCGCGACAGCGTAATGGGTCGGGTTTCTAATGATTACATCCGCATTAGGAACAGCTTGCATCATACGAGTCCTAGCTCGTTGCCTTTGCAGCTCTCGTATTCTACCTTTAATTTCGGGATTACCTTCTGTTTGTTTATATTCTTCTTTGACCTCATGTTTTGACATTCTTATTTTTCTCTCGTAGTCCCATTTTTGGAGCATGTAGTCGAATATTGCAACTACGGCGAAAACTAATGAAATATTTAAAATCATGTCGAGAGTCATTTCGAAAGTAAATGATACAGAATTAAATATATCCATATCCATTGTTCTTGATATGCTTACGGTATATCCACTTAAAGTATAATATAACAGTCCAATTAAAACAGCCATCTTTATCAAATTTTTGATAAGCTCTACAAAGTTCTTTATTGAAAAAACTTTTTTTACGCCTTGCAAGGGGCTTAGTCTATTAAACTTTACATAAAACTGCTTGGGGGTAAATAAAAATCTCGTTTGTATCCCATGCAGTAGCACAGAAAGTAACAGACATATAAATCCAAAAGGAATCGATGTCGTAAGTATTGCCATACCTATGTCCGAAGCTAATACATTCGTATCAGCCTGCGTTACTATGCTAGTAGTTGAAACGGAATATATGTATCTTTGCATGAATTCAGATAACGTATTGTACATATACGGGAATAGTCCGCCTATCATATAGAATACAACCAATATAAATACTACATTGACCACATCCCTACTTTGAAAAGCATTACCTTCTTTTCTCTCGTCACGCCGTTTTTTCGGGGTGGCTTTTTCCGTTTTTGCCCCTGAATCTCCAGCCATCTTATTTCCTTTATATTAGACAGATCGTATGTCGGCAGCCTACATAGCAAGCAATAACGCTTCCAAGGCCATATACATCTGTTCAATCAGTGAATTCACATAATCCATTATAGTCGATGATAGCAAGTACAAAATAAACAATCCTACTACTACTCTCAATTGAATACTTAGTACAAACAGGTTTATTTGTGGTATCATTCTCATCAATATACCCATACCGGCCTCTACCAAAAACTCAAATGCCACGATGGGAAATGCAAGCCTCACCATCAGGACAATACAATCAACAAATATCAACAATACTGTATCTAATGCCATTGGACCTAGAGTAAGCGTGCCATATGGAACTAGATCTCCCGAAGTAATAATCATTCTTAAAATAATTAAGTGCCCGTCTACTGCGAAAAATAACAGAAGAAAGAATGTCTGAAGTATTGTTCCTGTAATAGCCATTTGAGTTCCGCTTTGGGGATCGTACACATTTGCCATAGCAAGACCCATTTGGCTATCCATAAAGGCACCAGCATATGTCACTACCATCTCAAAAAGCTGCATAACATAGCCAAACAAAAATCCAACTGCAAGCTCTTTTAGCAACAACACCATAAAAAACATGGTGGAGTTGATAGTTATTACTTCTACATCTGTCATCATTATCGTAATTAACGATATGACAAAAATTAGGCCACCTTTAGCCGTTCCCGGTATATTACGTCTTCCGAATATAGGATTAAAAACAATTGCTCCCGTTACACGCATAAACACAAGGGTAAATGTAATAAATTCAGGTGAATTAGTTAGAGACATACCTAACCTCAAAATACGATATCAATGTATTATTTATCGTCTACATGCAATGCGTAATAATTCATATACGCACGTGGCCAATTTATATTAGCAAATCTAACACAAACACAATTACTACTTAAAATGAAACAACATCATTCTCCATTTACTATTATTTCGAACACGTCGCCCAATAACTCCTGCAAACTTAGGAGCATAGTATCTCCCATTATTATTAAAATTATTCCTATTACAAGTAGCTTAGGAACGAATGTTAATGTTTGCTCATTTATCTGAGTGGCAGCTTGTAGTATGGATATTAAAATACCTACAGCCATAGATATAAGCAAAATTGGCCCTGCAAGTTGCACTGCCAGCCAAAAAACCTGATAAAATATATCCTGTATCTGAGTACTCATATTTTATACTCTTTCTATCTTGAAATAATGTTAGTTTAACTTTCTGATATAGTTTTTTTATCCGTCACAAGAAACTTTCAACTACAGACTTAAATAATAACTCCCATCCATTTACGCTTACGAATAATAGTATTTTGAAAGGAAGCGAAATCATTGCTGGGGGTAACATTATCATACCCATAGACATAAGCGTACTTGAAACAATGATATCTATTAATAAAAATGGGATATATATCAGCAATCCCGCAGTAAAACCCCTACCAAGTTCACTAGTCATGAAAGAAGCTACTACAACCGTAATAGGCAATTCCTCTGGTGGTGTTTCCTCTTCTATTCCTGCCATACTAACAAATAGGTTTATACTACTCGTATCGGTTTTGTCCATCATAAACTCACGCATAGGAACAAGTGCCCTATCTACTGCTTCCTCTTGCGTTATCTCATTTGCTTCATATGGTGATAATGCCTCCTCATCGATTTGGGTCAACACAGGAGTCATTATAAATATTGTCAATACTAGGGCCATTCCTGTCAAAACCATATTCGGTGGTGTCTGCGGCATCCCCAATGCACTTCTCGTAAACGAAAAAATAATGATAATCCTTACAAACGAAGTCATCATGACTACAATGGAAGGTAAGAGCATCATTACTGTAAGCATTAGGAGAATATCTAATGTTGGCATTTGCTCCGCATTTATCGACACTAACGCATCACTCTTTTTTTCCCTCGCTCTTTTTTAACTTATCAAACATGTTTTTAAATGACACTGTTCCAACATCGGGAATAGCTATATCTAAGCTAGAAGATTCATCTTCCGACAAATTTTTTAATATCGAGATATTTCCCGCTGTAATTCCTACTACATGATAAGTATCAAGAATTCTAACTATCGCTATCGTTTTATCTTTCGACAAAACGATTTGTTCAACTACTTGCATATTCTTAGTCTTAGCATTGAACATCCCTATCTTAGCGGTGTATTTTGACGCTAAAAAGGCCAGGTACATAATTGCACATACGACAAGGAGTGTTCCCAGCATCGTGAAAAACTCGGCCATTACTCTTCTCCAAAAATATCTCTTGATATCAATTCAGTAACTCTAATTCCAAAATTATCATCAATTACGACAACATCTCCTTTAGCTACTAATTGCCCATTTGCAAACAAATCGACATGTTCACCAGCAAGTCTATCTAATACTATCAAAGATCCTTTATTTATTTCTAAAACATCTTTTATTAACTTCTTACTTCTTCCGATTTCCACACTAACATCAATAGGAACGCCCATAAGCATATCCAAATTTCCGTCAAAATCCCCAGGCACGATATTTCCACTGTTCAAGTTACTCATCAAAGGCGATTCAGTCTTGATCTTTTGTGTACCTCGTGACATATTCATTTGGTTCATCTGCATTTGTTGGTTCATGAGTTCCATCATATTCTTCATCATCTCAACTAGTTGATTAGCAGCATTTGCATCTACTGAAGAATTAACACTTGATTGCACAGCAGGCTGTTCTTCCGCGATAGGAGGTGTATATGTTACCGCGGGTTGTTCTATTTGTGTTGCGTTCAATGTAGCACCCACCTGCAGATCAGATGTTGATGCTACCGGAATTTCATTTGCCATTTGTTCATTCGTAATATTTTGATTCATATTTTGCATACCTTCTATTACTTGTGGTTTTACTTCTTCTTTCATATCACCTGTATCAGGAGAATCCAGCGCTTGTGGCTCAGTCTGAGGCTCTGATTGCTCTTCGATATCATCCTCATCATCTATAAACCCTGAAACCAGTTCCTTAACAAGCGGTATCGCAAGCATATTAATGAACTCACTCTTCATCTTGTCGCCCATCATTAGGTCAAATGTGACAACGGCTATTTTGTCATCACCTTTAAAGCAACTTTCTTTAAACTCATTGACATCCTCAATTTCTTTCGCTATAGGTGGTGAAATATTTACCGTCTTAGCAAGTATCTCAGACAACGCAGTAGCAGAAGCCCCCATCATCTGGTTCATAACTTCGCAAACAGCACTTACCGACAATTCGTCTAATGCAAATTCTTCTTCCGGGGTATCTGTTCCCAAAAGCATGTCAACAATCATCCTAATATCACTGAGCTTTAATATCATGATGCTATTGCCTGTAATTCCTTCGACATATGCTATGTCTACAGCTACAGCAGGCTCAAGTCGTTGGATGTCAAAATCAGCTTTAGTCTTTATTTCAACCTTTGGAGTGGTAATGCTCACTCTCGTAGAAAGCATATTAGAAGCAGATGTAGCTGCCGTACCGAGACTTATATTTAATAACTCCCCTATGGCATCTATTTCTATAGGTCTTAATTTTATATCATTCATTATTCAGTTCTCTTTCTAAGATTAATCGATATTATTTTCCAATCGACAAAGCCTTTTCAGCCATTAGCTTTACAGCATTAAATGCAGTAATATTAGCTTCGTAGGATCTTGTAGCAGACATTGCATCAACCGTTTCTTTTATCAAATCTACGTTTGGCATCAATACATATCCATCTTCATTTGCGTCTGGATGTGTTGGGTCGTATACTGCTTCAAGCTCTGTTTCATCTTCGATAATATCAGAAACGATTACTCCACCTGCCTGACTATTTTCATGCGAAATATCGTCAAGAATTGTCTGGAAATCACTTCTCTCTTGAAAAACAACCATTTTTCTGCGATATGGTTCGCCGTCTTCAGTTCTTGTCGTATTAATGTTTGCGATATTTTCCGATGCAATATCTAAACGAAGTCTTTGTGCTGTCATTCCTGATCCTGTTATACTCAATGAATTCAAAAAAGCCATATTTTTCTCCTTCTGTTATATTACTTTAGCTACCGCTTCTAATATTCTTTCTGGTTTAAAAGGCTTAACAATAAAGTCTTTTGCGCCTAGCTTAATAGCCTCAATAACCATGTTTTCTTGTCCCATCGCAGAACACATTATTACGTTTGCACCTGGATCAAATGTTTTAATGTCTGCTAGAGCAGCTAATCCATCCTTATTAGGCATAGTAATATCCATTAAAACAAGCTTCGGGGATTCTTCTTTGTAGACTTTTACCGCTTCTACTCCATCAGATGCTTCACAAAATTCCGAGTGACCACCTTTCGTCAAAGCATCCTTTACCATTTTTCTCATAAAAATAGCATCATCTACTATCATAATTTTAGCCATCATTCACCTCTCTTAAAAATTAATTAGTTTTATCATTGAAAAATTTATTTACCTGCACTGCTGTATTTTGTTTATATACTCCTAAAGCTCCTTCATATAACGGTTCGTCGTCTACATACATAGTTACAGTTGAATCTTTAGGTATATTTAGTTCTAATATATCTCCGATTTGGAGATCATATAATTGTTGAGTAGTAAGTTGCGTTTTCGCAAGAACTCCTCGCATTTCGAGCGGGCTTTTGCGCAATACCTCTAATAATGCTTCCTTACCATATGTCACATAATTTACTTCGTCATCATCTATATCATCTATCATGCTGTGTCTATCAACATTCTCTAGTATACTTGTAATCATTCTACTAGGTAGACACACCGTAATATCTCCTTCGATTTCGCCCATTTTCATGTTTAGAAATATTATTAAGACTTCTTCATCCAAGCGTATGTCCTGAAAAAGACCTGGATTGGACTCTATCCTTATTCCATCTACAATGATCTTTTCATAGTTCGCCCAAATGTTTTCGAGAACTTTAGTTATGTTTTCCATTATTCTAGAATAAAGTTGCAATTCTATCTCACTATACGAATAACTTTCTCGTATATTAGAATTTACTACATTAGTAGCGCCAAGCATCCTATCGATCATTTTAAGACTAGAATTCTGATTGATATGGAATACAGATGGGTATTTTCTTCCACTTTCTGATTTAATTATTCCTACAGTAATGACATCATTTTCAGCTAGAGTATTGTTGAATTCCGAATATCTCTGTTCCTCTATTGAAAGAACCTCAACTTCCGCCATAGTTCTTAATAGACCGTTCATATGCAATCCTACAAGCCTAGCATAGTTATCAAACATACTCTTTAAAATCTTAAGTCGATCTTTGGAGAATTTCTTAGGACTATAAAAGTCATACTTCCCCCAATTTACCTCTTCTTTGGATTCCTTTGGCACTTGCTCTTCGCCATTTTGCATTGAATTTAGTAAGGCATCTATCTGCGCCTGAGACAATACTTCTGCCACAGAGGCACCTCCATTTCTACTTAGTGATTATCATGGGTATTTAATTCATTATACTATATACTTACTGTTGTGCGTTTTCTACCGCTTCCGGCTCTAACTGTATGCTAGTTATTCTAAATTCCACACGTCGATTTTCAAGATTAGTTTCTTCAGTTTCAGACGATGCTATCGGTCTCGTAGAGCCGAATCCCATCGAAATCAGCTTAGAACCTACTATCGCTCCACTTTCCTCTATGTACGCGGTGACTACACCAGCCCTCATCGCTGCGAGTGTCCTATCAGCATAAATATTTCCATTACCTGTAGGTGCAGTATGCCCCATTATTTGAATCTCTTCTATTGCGTTACTCGACGAAGACAAGACTACATTAAGGGAGTCTAAGGCCTGAATTCCTTGCGATAGTAAGACGTGACTATCCGGTGCAAAAAAAACTCTATCACTATACGTAATATATATTTCATCTTCACCAAGTTCAATCTGAAGATTAGCTTCTTGGGAAATATCAGCACTCATATTCATCAAATCTTCATAAAGAACTTCAAACTGTGCATCTATTTGATCCTGCTCTTCTACTCCTGTGGTGTCTATATCTCCATCCACTGATTCCTGCGCCATTGAATCCGCATCTGGATTCAAGCTCCTTACTAATGCTGCCCATTTCTCTTCACTCGTAGTAGAGATCGAATACAACAGTACAAAAAAGCAAAGTAACAATGTGACCATGTCCGCATACGTGTCCATCCAGTTGTTTTTCGCACTTGCTTTCTTGGATGCTCTTTTCATCTATCGTTCTCCTTTCTCATTAGAATACGCGAATAATTATCTATAGGCACTTTCTGAAATTGTATTAATTACTACTACTTCTTCTTTCCTTTGTCACCACCGCCAGAGTCGCCGCCTTCTCCTTCTTTTTTATCTAAAATCTTAGCTCTCTTCTTTTGATGGATAAGTGAAACTATCTTCTCTTTTAGAATTTTAGGATTTTCCCCGCCTTGAATTCCGACAACCCCTTCAATGATCAGCTGTTTATATAGAATCTCTTCTTCGTTTCTAATTCTCAATTTTTTTGCTATTGGAGCAAACAATACATTACTAAGCATAGTTCCATATAAGGTTGTAAGGAGGGCTACCGCCATGTCTGTTCCTATAGAGGATTGTGCTCCCGCTTCTAATGACATATTAGATAACATGTTGATAAGTCCTATCAACGTTCCGACCATTCCGAAAGCTGGAGCAACACCCGCAGCTCGTTCGTAAAGATCTATCTCTTCCTCGTGGCGCTTGTCCATGTTAGCCAATTCATTTTCTAACAACTCCCTTACTTTGTCTGCTTCCATTGCATCGACAACAAGCATTATTCCTTGCTTAAAGAAGGGGTCTGTAAGCTCATCTGCCTTTGTTTCTAAAGCAAGCAGTCCATTTTTTCTCGCTACTTGAGCAAAATCTACTAAAGAATCTATTGTTGCTTCTACAGGAAAGTCATTTCCTTTTAACAACTTTGGGAAATGCTTTATTACATTTTTCAGTATATAAAAAGGAAAACTTCCAATGATTGCAAATAGTGTACCACCTATAACGATTAGAATACTTGGGATATTGATAAACGAACCAATTTCCCCTCCATCCATTATTCCAAAAGCAATTACACCCAAACCACCTATTATACCTATAATCGATGTGAAATCCATATTATTTCTTCTCCTTTGTAACTGTTAGCTGGTCGAGAAAGTTTCTCCTTCGATTAAATTCTACGACTTTATCAATAATTTCATCTTTCGTTTGAACAACTACATGATGTCTGCCATTCAACATCGTAATTTTTGATTCTGGTATCAAGTCGACTATTTCTATTTGATCGGAGTTAATTATTATTGTGTCTCCGTTTATTTTCGTCAATTCTATCATCACATTCCTCAATTATTGTAAGCAATTTATGTATATCATTACTGAATGTTACAGTAATAATTTGCAAGAAATTTTTCATTTAGTTTATTGCACTAGGGGCTGTTTCACATTTAATAACTCGTAATTACGCATATTAATCTATGATTTCGTTGTATCGATATATGAGTTATGATACAGTCCTATCAGAGCACAATTTAGCCCCTAATGCTTTAATTCAGATAGTTATAAAACTATCTCTTCATGTTAACTAATACTTCTAGCATTTCATCTGTAACCGTAATGATTTTTGAGTTTGCTTGATATCCTCTTTGTGTAGTAATCATTTCTGTCAGCTGTACTGCCAAATCAGTATTGGACATTTCCAAGTTATTACTGATAATTGGACCTCTAGCACCTTGTGCCGGAACTCCAACAGAAACTTGTCCCACGTTAGGTCCGAATTCGTACAAGTATCCTTCTGTTTGAACTAATCCGTTAGTGTTAGATACTGTTGAAGTAGCAATTTGTCCAATAACGATTTCTCTGTTGTCATCTACTGTGACCGCACGGATCGTTCCATCTTGTGCAATTGAATATGCTTGCAAATCATATGGAAGTGTCCCTTGCGTAATCACACCCGTACCAGGATCAACTGTTGAATCCATCGGAATTCTTATAGGCGTTAAGTCACCTAAAGGTGACGGCATTTGCCAAGAAACTGACTCGTATGGGTTCGTAGTGGCATCGTGAGGCTGTTCTGGATCTTGAAGTACAGCAACTGGAACTGGTTGATATCCATATATATGATTACCAGTGTCATCTACTAAATATCCGTCTCCATCAACTGAAAAGATACCTACTCTCGACAAGTATACTCCACTACCTGCAACATCCTCAGGAGCAATTGAGTCTGGAACACCATCTGGTGCAGAACCTGCTGTAGCTCCTACTTCGTCTATTTTTGCTCCTACGATAAAGAATCCTGATCCATTTATCATAGCATTTAGTCCAAAACCAGTAAATGCCCTACCTCCTGTAGAGAAATTCGTTGCTATTGAACTTACATATGTACCATACCCTAATTGAGAGCTGTTAATCCCCCCATAAGTCCCTGCACCGGCTCCACCAGCGGAACTGCTTACCGTATTTTGATACATAGCGTCTTGGAAGTTAGTAGTTCTACTTTTGTACCCCCAAGTGTTAACGTTAGATATATTATTACCTATTACGTCTAGTTTTGATTGGTGTGACTGCAATCCTGAAACCGCAGCATACATCGATTTAACCATGTTTTTCCCTTTCTATACTTTTGATGTGCGTTTTCTTGTCTCATTCACAGACAAGAATGCGCCTCCTGAAAGGTCCGGCACTTACATTATTACCGCACTATCAATATTAGTAAAAACGTGTTCTTTCATTTCGAGCAAATCCATAGTAGTGACAATCGTGTTATTTTTGACATTTACGATAAATGCATTATCTCTTCCGATAACGACTACATCGTTAGATGCGCCTTTTTCACGTGCCTTGTCAACCGCCTTTTGGAGCTCTATTTGCATACTCTCAGTAAAATCTACTCCGCGCTCGTTCATTCTGTCCGTAGCATGTTTAGATGTTTGCAACTCAGTGATGCCTGATAATTGTTTTATATCGTTAATACTCACTTCAATTCACCTATTAAATTAACTTAAAAATATTCTCCTACACATTTATCCAGTTACAGACTCATCTTCAACATCCGGATCTACTGGCACTGGAACAACTCCTATAGACATTATTTGTTGTACCGAGTATTGTTTTCCATTTATAAAAATAAGTGGAGGAATTCCTACAGACACTCCTTCTACAGTTCCAGTCGTATCTTCTCCAGTATAATTCCCTTGGTTATCTACCTCTGCAACTGTTACTTGTTGGCCCAGCATCGACGTCGCATAATTAGTAATATTAGTAATTGATAGCTGATCGATAGACTCAGACATGCTGTCGAGAGTGGTAATCATTTGAGTCTGTACCATCTGCGCCATCATTTCTGAATTACTCATCGGTTCATTGGGGTCTTGATACTTCAGCTGTGCAGCAAGCAATTGATAAAAATCATCTACGGTCATCTCTCCGCCTGCTTGATCAGATGTGTTAACCGTGGATGTTTGACTTGATGAAGTAGATGCAACTGTCGATGTGCTATAAAGATCTACACCTGTTGTCATATTATTCTTCCTTTCTAAAGCTTTCGCTTTATACTAATCCCAATCGCAACATATGCAAGAAATCTGAACTATCCATGCTGCCTTCTATATTGCTATCATCATCTTGTTGTTGCTCGCTGTATTCACCTTTTTGTCCACTAGATTCATCTTGCAAGTAGTCAGGCTGAGCCTCGTCAATTATTACTACCGTATCCATTTTGGTATTAGATTCAATAATCTGGCCAAGCTCACTTGCATTTTGTGCTAAAATTTTCATCGTTTCATTATCACTACAAATGATTGACATAATTGTTTTGCCAGCGTCGTACATTATTTTAATGTCTAGAGTTCCAAGGTTTTTTGGTGTCAAATGGATTTCGATATTCTCGTTGCCCTTTGCAATATTTTGAAAAATCTTGTCTTTGACGTCTTTGCTTAATATTTGGTCTAACTCCGCATTAGTGCCTAGCAATGGATCCATCATACTCGTTTTACTAAACAAGGAATTGCTTTCCAATGATTTTGACCCATTAATTGCATTTTCGACATTAGTAAACGAATCTAAGGAATTTTGTGATGCAGACTCAAAGTCATTTGACAGATCGTTTTTCCCCATCGATTCATTCGATGCAGCTTGGGCGGTCATCGAAATCAGTTGCTGTTCACTAGTATTACTTATTTGCGATTGCGCCTTCGTTAATTCACTTGCTACATGATTCAATTCAGCATTAACAGCTTGAAGATCCGAAATTCCAGATGAAAGTGTCGCCACATTTTTTGTTGCAATATTACCTTCGAAAAGCACACCATGTCCGACGGAAGGTCCAACCATTTGCTCTAACTGAAGAATATTCAGCCCTTGTTCCTGTCCTTGAATCGCCGTCATTAACATAGACCCGTCATTTGGTAATACTTTTCCTTCCGCCGGTTGTTTTTGCGCGTTAGGAAACAACATTTGCATTACACTCGACTCTTGTGAGGTGTCACCTTTTTCTTTTAGCATGTCTTCAAAAGTAGTATCCTTCTTGTCATTTTCTATTTTGGGCTTTGTATCCGACCTATACTCGGTCTTATTCTTCGAAGGTACAACTTTATTTTGTTGCGTATTCATGCCTATGTCTAAGATAAATGAGTTCATTCTAATTTCCTCCTTTCCTGATAGATTTTGCGAAATATATTCTATTTCGACTTTAGAATAGTGAATCTTATCACACTATCCCTTATATAGAAACTGTCAATGCTACATCCATCAACAGAAACTATCACGCTTATTGGAAATACTTAATGAGTTCATATGCTCTTGTTTTGAATTGATGAGGAAGAAGAAAAAAACTCCTCTAATTGTCTCTCCTCTTTCTTTTGCTGAAGTTTAATATGCTCTTCAAGTCTTTTTTCTTTTAATTTATCAATCGTAGCTTCTTCAACCTTTGCCTGAAGCAAATCTGCACGGCGGTGTTCTACTTCTGCCTCGCACATTTTAACAACTAAAATTTCTTCCTCAATTTTTTTTCGCAAAACCATAAAGTAATTTTCATACATGCGTATTTGTTCAACTTTATAAGGTTTTAGCTTATCTTTTTCCATCTTGAGAGCGCATTCTTCATTCTCAACTTCCAGTTCTCGCAGCCTCTCTTTTGCATTATTTAATTGAGTTAATGCATTAGCTAATTCTTGTTGCTTTTGGCTTTTTATTTTTTCTTTATAATTCAATACTTTTTCCAAAGGAAAATTAAATTTCATATGCAATCTCCACTCTAATATATAGTTACTAGATTATAGAATCCAAGTTTGCTTTTTTAACACATGGAATATACATACTTTACGTCGCGCATAAAACTAAAGAATAAATTACACATAGCTTGAGCAATCAAGTGCAGGAGTTATTCTTCCTCAGCCATTATGCTATCAAATTCGGCAACCACTTTATCAAAAAGCTCATCGTCTTCTATGTCAAGAATTTCGAACTCATCGTCACCAACTTCTTTATATTCATATATATATACGTCATCAGAACCGTCTAACGGTAAAAGCGCAATATATTCAGACTTATCGTATTCAAATATTCCCATGATTTCACATTCGACGTCATTATCTCCTTCGAATTCAAGTACAATTGTTTCCATTTCTTCGTTATGATTTGACATTATCAATCCTCCTAATCAACATACAACTATGAATACTAATATATACCACGAAACGATACAAATTGCAATACCTATTTTGCAACTATAGCATATTTGAGCGCATAAAGGCTACACTACTTTACATTGAAATTTTAAGCATTATCTTTATATATGCAATCACTTACAATACAAAAATCAAGCACGCCATATTGTCTATGATATGCTTGATTTTTTATAAATTTTATTTTACCATATCCGGCATTTATATTGCTGTAGAAGTATTAATTGAAAAACAATTCACTGACTATATCTATGTCACAGTGATTTACTAACAGTATACAACAAAAAACTACTCTACTACAACACCATCGTCATCGACCACTATTTCTGGTTCGTCTGTTTTTTTGTGTGGGTTATTCGACACGAGAGTTTTCTCAATTTTATCTAGAATATCAGGGTTGCTTTCCAGATATTTTTTCACATTTTCCCTTCCTTGTCCAATCCTTTCCCCATCAAAACTATACCATGCACCTGATTTTTCTACAATGTTGTTGCTAGTGGCACAATCTAACACATCACCAGATCTCGATATTCCTTTGCCATACATTATATCGAACTCAGCCTGCTTGAATGGTGGCGCAACTTTATTCTTTACGATCTTAACCCTCGTCCTATTTCCAAGCATTTCATCTCCACTTTTGATTGTTTCAATCCTCCTCACGTCTAATCTGATAGAAGAATAGAATTTTAATGCACGACCTCCAGTAGTCACTTCAGGACTACCAAACATTACTCCAACTTTTTCTCTAAGTTGATTAATAAATACAACACAGGTATTAGACTTATGAACTGTTCCTGTTAATTTCCTTAAGGCTTGGGACATTAATCTCGCCTGCAGTCCAACATGAGTATCACCCATTTCGCCTTGAATTTCAGCTCTAGGAACTAATGCAGCGACAGAGTCAATAACGATTACATCCAACGATCCACTACGGGCTAACATGTCGCATATTTCCAATGCTTGCTCCCCAGTATCGGGCTGTGCAACAAGTAATTCATCCACATCTACTCCGAGACTTTTTGCGTATTGTGGATCAAGCGCGTGTTCAGCATCGATAAAGGCTGCCTTACCACCACTTTTTTGTGCTTGGGCCACTATATGCAAGGTCAATGTTGTTTTGCCGGAAGACTCCGGCCCAAAAACTTCAACGATTCTTCCTTTTGGAACTCCACCGATTCCTGTAGCCAAATCCAAACTGATTGACCCTGTTGAAATAGATTCTATATTCAATTTAGCTGACTCGTCTCCTAACTTCATAATAGAGCCTTTACCAAATTGCTTTTGTATTTGCATCATGGCCTCTTCTAATGCCTTCATCCTATCATCATTTTGCTTTTTTGCGCCGTCGCTCATGCTGTTTTCTCCTTTCGATGAATTCACATTTTCAATCTATAATTGCAATATACTTGCGAATTCCACTTATACTTTTTCATCACTATATTTTATACTTATTTTTGAATGATTACCATCTATCACAACGTCAAATATATACAAAAAAACACCTTTTTTTGAAAGAAATTTTGAATATATCAATATGCACCCATGTATTCGTCGAACGTAATATCTTTTTCAAAAATCTCAGTAGCTACGTCTACTCCGACATACCGCAAATGCCACGGCTCATAAATATATCCTGTTATATGAGTCTTGCCTTCGGGATATCTGATAATAAATCCGTAATTATGAGCGTTGTTTTCAAGCCATATTCCTTCTGGCATATCTCCCATCTTACTACTTAGTTGATATCCGAGATTAGCCGTCGTCACATCAATAGCATATCCAGTTTGATGCTCGCTAGTTCCTGGTAATGCGCTATATGTATTAGCTTCTTCTACACCATCACGTTCAGCATATCCATTAAATAGACTCAGTTGGAGTTCATAATCCCTATATGGCGATACTATGGTGTAGGCAATACCTTCTGTCAATGCAGCTTCGTACATAGGTATATACGCTTCCAAGACCACAGATTTTATCGATCCCCACGTACCATATGACCCTACGCTGACCAAATCTATTGGCACATAATTTTCAGAGAGCTTTATTCCCACCTTACTAACATACACTAACACATCACCAGTATCGACTTGTCTTCCCTCACTCGGAGAAATTAGAGCGTGCCCTGATAAGCTTGGCGCTGCAACAATCTCAACAACCATATTTTCAATAGTCTCGTTTCCATGAGTGTCTACTACCGATGCGGTCACATTATATATCCCTTCCACATCAAAATTACAATCTGATTCTATCGACATTTCATAGCTACTCAAATCGCTCACGATAAATAGTTTTTCCAAATCCTCGATAGTGTAGTTACTGCTTGCAGCAAATCTGATTGTTTCCGTCGTCACCTTCGGTGATGTCGTATCCACGATTCTAACATCAACGCCTACTGTTTCTCCTGCATATTCTATGATAAGTTCATACATTCCGACTTCAGCAAAGTTAATGTTGCTTATGTCTATAACAGCATTTTCTAAGTATTCTTGCTCGCTTCTCGAAGACAGGTAATCTTTGGGGTTTTGAGATATCTCGGTTTCCCCAAACTCTAAGACAATACCGCTTTCCGAAACCTGATCTTTCAAAATAAGTGGTTGTTTTGAACTCAAGAAATACCATGTAATAAAACTAGAAAATATAAGGAGTACTAAAACAGCAAATACATGAGTCCTAATTCTCTTATTTTTATTCTTATTTTTTTGAGTCATTGTCAGACCTTTCAGTTTTGATTATCCGAATGCAAAATAATTACACTATCATTCTAAGTAAATACTCTCAATTCGATACTATCAGTTTTCATTACATTTGCATATTAAGCTTTATACTACACGATTAGACTAGTCTATATCCTTCTTTCTTGAAGGCATCTTTGATTTCCTCCAAATGCTCGTGATTTCTCGTCTCCATTGAAATATGCAAAATACAGTCGTTTATTGCGGCATGCTCCACACCTACTTTATGGTTTACTTTAGTAACATTACCTCCATTTTTAGCGATAATCGTTGCAACCGACTGGAGTTGGCCTGGTTTATCTAACAGCTCGACGGCAATATCTGTCAATCGTCCCGACATAGATAGTCCTCTATTAATTACCCTCGACAATATGCTGACATCAATGTTTCCCCCCGATACTATTGCACAAGTTTTCTTTCCAGATATTTTAAACTTATCAAAAAGAAGTGCAGCAACAGAAACTGCTCCAGCACCTTCCGACACTAGCTTCTCTTTTTCCATCAACATAAGTATAGCTGCTGCAATTTCGTCATCTGATACAACCACCATGTCATCCACATATTTTTTGCACATTTCATAAGTCAAAACACCTGGCTGTTTTACAGCTATACCATCTGCAAAAGTTTTGATGTTATCAAAAATCCTCCTACTATCTTCCTCAAGTGCGGCTACCATACTGCCTGCACCACTCGCTTGAACTCCATACACCTTGCATTTTGGATTGAGTTTTTTTACCGCATATGCAACTCCAGATATCAACCCGCCGCCGCCAACAGGAACAATCACGGCTTCCATATCCGTCAATTGTTCAAGAATTTCAAGGCCAACTGTCGCCTGTCCGCAAATCACATCCTCATCATCAAAAGGATGTATAAAAGTAGCATCCGTCTCTTTTTGGAACTGTATCGCGGCAGCATATGCATCATCGTAAACTCCATCTATCAACCTAATATTAGCACCATATGATCTTGTGGCCTCAACTTTTGCAATAGGAGCTGTACTAGGCAAAAATATAGTCGCGTCTGCGTTCATAACTTGTGCGGCTAATGCTACACCTTGGGCATGATTTCCTGCCGAACACGCCACTAGTCCCTTTTTTCTTTCTTCTTCCGATAGATTTGCAATTTTGAAGTATGCGCCTCTTAGTTTAAACGAGCCCGTTTTTTGTAAATTTTCTGTCTTCAGATATATTTCTTCCGTCTTCCACATATTAGCGGCTCTAATTACTTCTGTTTTTCGCGCTACTTTGTTAAGTTCAAACTGCGCTTGATAAATTTTTTCTAAATTCATTTTATTCGTATCCCTTCAAGAATGATTTTCGATGCACCGGCGTAATTCCGTAATTCTTTATTCCTTCATAATGGTCTTTAGTGCCATATCCTTTGTTCCTATCGAATGCATATCCAGGATATTGATCATTCAATTTAACCATATATGTATCTCTTGTAACTTTTGCTAAAATTGAAGCCGCAGCGATTGATACACTCTGCGAATCCCCCTTGACAATAGAGTCACTAGGAATCTGAAGTTCTTCAAGTCTCACCGCATCAAGCAAAATATAGTCAATATTATAACCTTCTTTATTCATAAGCTGTTCTTTTAATTTTTGTATAGATTGATACATTGCTTTTTTTGTAGCATTAAGTATGTTTATTTCATCAATGATTATATTGTCAACATATGTAATGTCATACGCAATAGCGACTTCCACTATCTTAGAATAAAGCTCTTCCCTTCTTTTTGGCGAAAGTTTTTTCGAATCGTCTATTCCCAATATTTCAAATTCTTTAGGCAAAATAACGGAAGCTACTGCAACTGGGCCAGCTAAACATCCTCTGCCCACTTCATCTACTCCCGCTATGACATTATAACCAGAATTTCTAAGCGAATTTTCATATTTGCTCATTTCTTGCAATTTAACTTGAAGCTTTTCTCTTTTAGCATCATTCATAACATCGTTCTCTTACAATTATATCTACACGGTACTACCCAAATCACTCCACGCTTCATAGTGATTAAACACGATTATAACTAGCTAGATTTTAGCACATTGAATCATATAAAGTCAATCGATTATTGTTAATTCAAAAGTTAAAATTATTGCAAATTCAAGCATTAACACAATTAGTAAATTCAAGTGTAATATTTCCGATCCTACCACTGCGAAAGTCATCAAGAATAGCTCTTGCACATCTATCATAATCGATTCGATTTCCCGACATTATATATCCTCTTTTCGCTGCTATGCTCTCCATAGTTTCGATAGGAGTTGTAGCTATTTCCCCAATATTGTAGCGTTCGATCAACCCTTGTGGATAGTTATCTTGCAGCACAGCAACAAGTTCTAGTGCCAAATCCGCGATATCCAGTATCTCATCTCTTATAGAACCACAAAATGCCAGGTTCAATCCTACCTGCGGATCTTCAAATTTAGGCCATAATATCCCAGGTGTATCTAACAGTTGAATTCCACTATCCAACGTAATCCACTGTTTCCCTTTTGTCACTCCAGGTCTATCACCTGTTTTTGCACTCTTTTTCCCTACCATTCTATTAATAAGCGAGGACTTGCCTACATTGGGCACACCTACAATCATAATTCGAAGTGGTTTTTTTCTAACCTTTCCCTCATTCATTTCCGACTGAATTCGTAGTAACTCCTTGTTTAAAATATCAAGGCCTCTCCCACTAATAGAGTTCATCATAACGACAATATTTCCGCTAAATTCAAAGTATTCTTTCCATTTTTTATTTCGCGAAACATCTGATAAATCTGTTTTGTTCAATGCAATTACTCTTTTTTTACCCGCAACAAGTTCATCGATTATTGGGTTTCTACTTGACATAGGAATCCTCGCATCGACTACTTCCACAACAACATTAACTAGCTTTAGATTTTCGGAAATCAACTCACGAGTTTTTTTCATGTGCCCGGGATACCAATTGATATTATTGTTCGGAGAATTTGATTCTTTCTTTTCTTCATTTTTTTTAGATGCACGTTGCGCTCTTTTTTGCTCCATTTTATTCATATATTACTCCCTATCTTAGGCATTTTTAGGTAAACGACTAGACTTCTTTATTAATTAATACCATATGAATATGATCCTCCCAAACACCATTTATTTTAAGATATTGAGACGATAATCCTTCATTTATAAAATTGCATTTTTTTAATACTGCCAGAGATGCTTTATTTTTAGGCATAACATTTGCCTCTATTCTATGCAATTTCAACTCTTGAAACGCATAATATATAATAGCATTAATTGCTTCAGTCATGTATCCATTGTTTGTGTTCTTTTCGCTAAGTTTGTAGCCTAAAAAACAGGACAAAAAAGCTCCTCGCACGATATTACTTATCGAGACACTGCCTATAATTTCATTTGAGCATTCTTTCTTATAAATGTAAAATTTATATTCTGTTCCATTTTCTCGTCTGCTTATTTCAAGTTCTAGCGATTCTCTTTGATGTTCTAAAGTGTAAAAAATATCTGTGCGTTTCGGTTCGAACGTCTCCAAAAAATTTTTGTTTTCATTCTGGTAACGCAATATTTCATTTTCGTTACCTATTGTAACAGTTTTTAATAATAATCGATGTGTCTCTAATATCATTTATATTCCTCTCTGAAAAATTATATAAATTTTGTTTAAAATCATAACACTCATAATTATTACTTATTAATTTTATAAAATACTTTTCCAATCAAGTTTCCAGCAAGTGCTATAATTCCATATCCCACAATATAAACAGAAGCTGTTGAATTATAGTAAATAAAT
>CAYJGJ010000001.1:0-109139 GCA_964370025.1 uncultured Oscillospiraceae bacterium | reverse complement strand
TTCCTAGGTTTCTAAACGAATTTAGAGCCGTAATATTATGTTGTATTCTCATTGTATTTCCCTCCTTGAGAAATTGCGATTGAGACATCCTTTGTCCCAATATGCCTATAGTTAAGTGTTTGCGAAATTGCCTACACTCTTTTTTTGATAGGCGGAATGCCTATCCATAGTACCACATACGGTAGCGGATCCAATTCTATCGTATGTATGTACAGCTACACAAATGAATTTATATAAATATAAATTCAAATTTTAACTTACATATATATTATCGACCGAATTTAAAGTATGTTAAGTGTTTTTACAAAAAAATATTATTTTTTGATATATCTTTTCCTAGTTTATATAAGTAGTGATACTACAATTGCTATGATATATTGATGCACTGGATAATATATGTAAAAAAAGTATTTACCTCTCGCTCCTTTTTCCCCATTGTACATCAGAAAAAATGGTGTTGCCAAAATCATATAACCTTGCACTCCGGCGAATAGTTGGTAAAAATTAAATGGCAAATTGTCCATAACTTGGATAATTGGAACCGATGTAACTGCAAAAATCAAGATTGATAAAATTACAAATAGCATACTTCTCTTTACGTTGCTATTGATATAGTACCACGCTATGCCTAGTAGCACGAATAATAATGAATAATCTATCTCAAAAATAGATGGCGCTAGTATTTGCCATACCATGCCTATTAAATTTTCTTGCATAGCCTTCCCGACATTATTATATACTAAGGAAACTATAATTGTAGCCACTATCACAAGCCCACCTATTAAGATTCCTTTTATTGACTTGTTTGCAAGCGATTTCCTTATAGCATCTATGCAAATCACATAGATGGCAACATACATAAATGTAGGTAGTATATTACCGAAACTCGTTTCGCCGCCTATGATGTTAAGAACAAGTTCATTGGATATGGTGATAAAAGCACCTGCAATGTACAATCTGAGTAAATACTTAGGTTTACTATGAGTGTTCCTGAGTCCTTCCACAATTAAAAACAAAAATATAGGAGCGGCTATCCTTCCAATCGTACGAAACAATAAATACATATCGTATGACATCGGGAATCCTAAGGCCGCTATGTGGTCTATCGTCATAATGACGACTGCAATAACTTTGAGGTCAAATGAGTTAAATCCGTTTTTTCGCTTTTCTAACATTAGATCTCCTAATACACAACAATTCCGATCGGCAAGTCTCAAAATTAGTCGATAACAATAGCTTGCATTACTACTACATAAATACGGTAGATAAACCTTTACGATTGGCAAGTAGCAGATGCGCTAGTTTGCATTTTTACTTCTAAATAAGTACGCGTACAGAGTTGGAACTACAACCATCGTCAACATAGTAGAAAATAAAAGCCCAAATAACAATACCGATGCCATAGGTGCTATCATCGCATCGCCCGAGAGTATGAGAGGAACTAAGCCTATGCAAGTAGTAAGACTAGACATAAATATCGGTCTATACCTTTCGTCCACAGCGCTTATGCATGCATCATTGATGAGCATTCCAGATTGATGATTTTCTTTCATAACTTCCACTAATAATATACCATTATTCACAACGATTCCGAAAAGGCTTACTAAACCAAGTATGGCCATTACTTGGATGTCCATGTCAAAAATTCGCAACCCCAAACCACAGCCGATCAGGCTTAGTGGTATAGTCGCCAACACAATGCTTGCCATTTTGTGTTTTCTAAACTGCGTGTATAGAATCATATATATGACGAGTACTGCAATTATCGCATAAAAACCTAAGTCAGTGATTAGATCTAACATGTTCTTGACTTCACCGTGTCCCGATATTTCAATACCGTCCATGTCTAAATCATCCAATAAAACATCGCCCAACTCATCTTCTATTGCCAATGAACTATAGGTAGGCAAAATGTCACTCAACACATATACAAAATTCTCACCGTTATAATGTTCTATCAAAGGTATCGAAGGCGATATAGTTATTTCGGATATTTGAGAAAGCGCTACTTTCGTATCGGTTACACTGCCCATAATCAGTAATGAGCTCAAATCATCTAACGATTGAATATTAGACTTGAGTATTATCTCCATATTGCTACCACCGCCTTGATAGATTCCGGCATGTGCCCCCATCAAGGAAGTGTTCATTTGTTTTAAGACATCATATTTTGACAATCCATATGATGAAAGTTCATCGCTATCAAGCTTAACTTCATAGTCATATTCTGATTCAACAATTGTGTTTCGGACATTGTCGGTTCCTTCGATTTCACCCAGTGCTAGTGTCATTTCCTCGGCTACTTCCTGAATTCTATCTGGGTCTCCACTGACAGAAAAAGCAATTTTTGCCTCCGATGGCATTGAATATTCTAGATTTTTTACATATGTAGTAGCACCGCTTACGTTATTATCCAATTCTGATTGAATATATCTAGTAGCTTCTGATATATCAATATATTCGGAATCCAATATTTCTTCATTTAGTTGCAACATATATTGTCCCACATTAGGAGCAGTCGTCATAGTAGGAATAGTCAAGAAAAAACTTGGAAGACCCTTTCCTACAGAATATGTGTAATTATCAATCAGTTCGTTGTCGTCTAGAACTTCATTAATTTGCTCAACCACACTTTTCGAAGACTGCAAAGACATTCCCTCACCTTCAAAGTTGATATATGCTACCGGCTTGCTCGCTACAGGGAAAAACTGCAATCCGAGTGTGGAAGCTAATAGCACAGATATTCCAAGTGTACAAAATGACAGGATTATAACAATTAGTTTATGATTCAAGCTGATACTAAGAAGTTTGTCTATAAAAATCTTATATTTAGATACTTTTCTGAGTTTCTTTGAGTTTTCCGGCTCGAAATACATATATGCTAAAATTGGCGTTACAATCATAGATACAAAATAGCTAGCAACAAGAGATGCAATTACTACTGTCGGTATAGTACCTGCGATTCGCCCGACTACACCTGGAACGAAGTAAATAGTAGAAAATGTGACTACAGTCGTAAGCGTACTCGAAAAAATAGGAGTGGCATTTTGCTTTATCGACAGTACTATGCTTTCCTTTTTATCTAGTCCCTTGTTCAAGTTTTGCTGGATAGCCTCGCTCATAACGATTGCGTTGTCCACGAGTATGCCAAGAGAAACTATCAACGCAGCTATAGAGATGAATTGAAATTCTATTTGAAGTAGATACATTACTATGAAAGTGGACAATATGCTAAGTGGAAGCGACACCGATATTACTATTGCATTCTTTAATCTAACTCCTATCATAACTACTATAATAATTAATATTATACTTTGTATAAGATTCGATACAAAGGAATTAACCGAATTTTCGATGTCTTGGGGAGCATACATCGCTTCGTGAAAAGTTAAATCATCCGGTAGTTGCGTTTTTGATTCTGCGATTGCCTCTCTCAAATCATTGCCAACCAGTACTGCATTTTCACCCTCTACAATAGTACCCGTGAGTAATATTGCGTTATTTCCATCTTGATAATATGCATAGTCTCCTTGCTCATCGATGTAAACACTGGCGATATCTTTCAGTTTTACAAAGCTCAAAGATGTGCTAGAACCTGCGACTACAGTATTTTCGATATCTTTGATAGACTCAAATATAGCTGGTGTAGTCACGCTGATAGTGGTATCTTCGTATTCGATACTTCCCGTCGGTATTGACAAATTTTGCGCCTGAAGTAGTTGCAATACGGATTCAATAGAAATCCCATATGTTTTCATCTTAGAGTTATCTACTTCTATGACGACTTCCATTTCCTTCTCACCATCAATAGTAACCGTGTCGATACCTTCTACTTCTGCGATAATACCCTGCACGGTCTGAGCGTACTCAACAAGCTCGCTATCACTATAGTTTTGTCCCGATAGGCTGATAATGAATTGGTTGTTAGGAACAACATCTGTATTTATGACACTTTTTTCTGCTAGTTCTGGTAGATTTTCATTGGATTTATCGATTGCACTATATAGGTCGTCCTCGACATCTTCGATAGTAAACTCCATGTCATACATAATTACTACGACGCTTGCGCTGTTCAAACTAGAGCTTGAGTAATAGTCGATATCTTCAAGCTTGTCGAGTTCTTCTTCTATTATATCTGTGACATTTTTTTCAACTTCCGTGGGAGTAGCCCCAGGGTAAACTGTAGTAATTACAGCTGCAGCAACACTAGTATCGGGGTTTTCTTGCTTGGGAATTAAGTAATAGCTATACAAGCCCGCAACAGCAATCAAAAAAGCCATTAATAATATTATTTTTCTTTTATCTATTAAAAAGTCTACAAATTTATTAATCATTAGAACTCACCGATACCTCATATCCATTAATAAGTCTTCATAATTCTTATCCATTAGAATTTACCGATACCTTATACCCACTCTTTACACTTTTCATTCCTTTTATAATCACTTCATCATTCGGATTTAATCCATATACCTTCACTTCGTTATTAACGATGTTGCCGAGCGTAACGTCACGCCTTACTGCACGTTCGTCTTCAACCACAAAGACATAGTCGAGTCCATCATTCAAAATTGAATTAATCGGCAAAAGCACTTCCATAGATTCTCCAACAAATATCTCTACAGATACAAGCTCTCCGATTTGAAAATCTTTGCCATCAGTATTTATCAAAACATCTGTTGTGTATGTGCGACTAGTTTCATCTGGTAATAAATCTACACTTACGACTTCACCCGAAAAGGTTTCATCACCTAGTGTAATCATGGCCTTATTCGATACTTCAAGTTTTTCGATATCACTACTAGAAACACCAAACTCGGCAATCATATTTACTGTGCCGATGACCAATACTGGCTCTAATGGAGTAGCAACTTCTCCTTCTTTTGAAAGGATTGTCAGTACCGTTCCATCGTTTTTGGCATAATAGTTCATATCTTCTCTTGCCTCTAGTGCATTTTCATGTGCTGTTACAGATGCTTCATAGGCGTTCACAGCATTATCATAGGCAATTTGATCAGTTCTTACTTCACTCTCTGCCACCGCAAGCTCCATTTCCATATCCGCGACTTTTGTTTCATATGGTATTCTTGCACTTTCGTAGGCAGCATTTGCGGAAATGAGTGCGGCTTCTTTGCCAGCTCTGTTTTCCGAGACAATCTTAGCAGCAACTACACCTTCCTGGGTTGTAACAAGACTTTGAGCATCATTTTTAGCATTTGTAGCCAGAATTAATTCACTATTTGCTGTTGCCAATTCTGCTTGCAGTCCCACATCCGCTGGATTCGCAGCTACTTGAGCTTGCAGTTCGTTTACTTTTTCCTGGGCAGCTATCTCATTTTGAGTTTTTTCTTGTAAATCACTTTCATAATCAGCCAGCTTATCTTCTTCTACTTTAATATTTGCATTGGCTTCGTCAAGTTCAGCCTGTGCACTATTTCTTGCAATCAGGGCATTATCGTAATCGTTTTTCAATCGCAAATATTCAGTATCGTTGTTTTGCTCTACGACGATTCTATCGTACTGTTTTTTTGATAATTCAAGAGCTTCCTCCGCATCATCCATTACAGCCTTTGCGTTATTCATATTTCTTTCAGCTGTATCTATTTGCGTTTGTGCATTCTCGTCATCTACCGATACTAATAGCTGTCCTTCTTGGACAAATTCCCCTTCCTTGACATATATATTATCGATCGTAGCCACTGTAGAAAACATTACATTTTCAGTATCTTGATTTTTGACCACCGCAGCGTATTCGAGTATATCTTCCGAATTCTCCGGCATCGCAGTAATCGTCTCTACGATGTAAATCTTTTCTTCGTTACTATTCTCATCACTTGTGTCAAATACGAACAATGCAAGTGAGGTGGCAACTATGACAAAACTTAATATACCGACTACTATTTTTTTGTGTTTAATAATCGTATTAATAATATTCTTAAACATACTCTTCCTCTATCCTGTCTACTACTTTATTCATATTGGTTTCAGCTATGATATCAAGCATCATCTTGTGTGTATTCTTTACGTAAAATTCACTTATTTCTCTGAATTCATCTTTTTCCAGATCAATTCCTTCCAGTAATATGATGATGATTCCACTAATAATACTATTTACATGAGCTTTTATCAGAATCCTTTGTTTTTTATCCTCTATAGAATCACTTACCCATAAGGATTCTATCCACTTCCCGAGCATGGTCTTTATGTAGCTGTCTTTTAGGAGTATCGGGCTTAATGTAGGATACTGTTTCACTATTGTATGACACTCATTCGTTACATCTACTATTATCTGTACAAATTCCTCACTCTTAATTTTTTCGTCAGTCAAATCTAAATTTTCGTATTTTTTGAGAGAAAAAATTCCTCGCGTATTTTGAAGGAGTACAATCTCGACCTTTTCAAATATTGGACCAATAATCTCATCAATTAAGGCCTGCTTATCCTTAAAATAACGATAAAGATTGCCGACTGTAACTCCAGCATTCTTTGCTATCGTCCGCATATCCATGTTATCGATACCCTTTTCATTCATCAACTCGATTGCTGCGCTGACGATCGCTTCTTTGATATGTGTTTTTAATACTTGCGCCATAATAACCCTTATTAATAATAAACTATTGTTCATTTATAACTTAGCACAATTTCACCAAAAGTCAAAGGGATTTTCATTTATCGATTGATATTGAATATTAATTTAACCATTTTTGCCGGACGACATTTTATTAAGAATAAAAGAAGATAGTACTTTTCTTGTTGACATAAAAAATATTTCTATATAAAATAGTAACATATGAAATTTAGAAATCATGCATTATTAACCATGATTTATTTTGGAAAGATGACAGAAAATGGATACAAATAATAACTTACCACCAAAGAAGCTAAAATCCACGGAAGAAATTGCTACATTGGCAAAAAATTCATGGCATGATATACTTCGAAATAAGAATTCCTTTATTGCCTTTTTAATAATAGCGCAGATATTACTGTTATTCTTCGAACTTGTTAAAGTGATTAACTTTACTTTATGGAGCATAACCGTATGGGCGAACTTTCCCTTAGCGGCTGTAATTACATACATGTTAATGCGCGATATTACTAAAATGCCCGTCCTAAACAAGATTGGTGATATTATTATACCTAAAGGACGTGGAATAACAGCAGCAATAATGCTAGCTACATTTGCACTCGCAATCGTTATCAGTGGAATGTTATTTTATATCGAAATACTGACCGACTGGGGAAATTTTATAGTCTTACCCATCCCAGCAATTGTAGTATCTTTAATATTAAACTTCGTAGAGGCTAAAAAAAATATTACAGAAAAAAAATAGTGTAACAACTCTCGTTATTACACTATCACGCCTAACTCTTAGCGAAAACTATAAAATTCACTAATCACCAAAGGGATATTTACTTTTATTGTTCTGCTGTAAAATCTACTATATAAATCCAGTTGACCACATCACCATCATTTACTTCAAGATCAATAGCCCCTACGCTTGGAACTTCACTGTTAACATCGTATGTCCAACCACTCATAGGCCCTGCATCGCCGTTTGCAACACCCTCAATCGATGTAACGTAGTTCGTAGTATCAATTTCGAATGAGCCAGCCGCCATAGATGCATCTAGTGCATTCGACCCAGCAGGAACAGTAACGGTTGTGTCTATGAGTGTTCCATCGTCAGCTTTTCTTACAAGTTCTTCGGGCAAAGTATCGGCAACTTCAAGAATACCATCACACTTCACTACTACTTGTACTGTAATTTCATTTGCCGCTTCTCCATTAGTTGATGTGTCTTGGCCACAACTAGACAATACACTAGTCATCACTATTAACACTAGTATCAAAAGTGCAGGTAGGATTTTTCTACCATTCTTTTTGTTTCGCACTTTTAGTTCACTTTTCATATTAACTCCTTTTTAAACTGTTTGCAACGTCGCAACCAATATAGCATTAAACTTACTAAAGGAATATATTACTATTTATATATTATTGTCAAGTGATTTTGGATATATTTTTGTATAATCTACTAGTCCTGTGGTAGTTGTTTTTTTATCATGTATAGGAATTACAGACAAAAAATTATATAATAGAATAAGATGTTATAGCATATTGATTGAAAAAAGAATTTCAATGTCAAATTGATAGATAAATAACGGAGAACACATGTCAAATATTACAACTCCTAATTTAGGAATTAAAGTATCGATAATTTCTATTGTAGTAAACTTTTTGCTATTTGCAGGAAAATTAGTGGCTGGATTGTTGGGAAATTCGGGCGCGATGGTATCAGATGCGATTCACTCTGCATCCGATTTGTTTACGACTGTTATTGTAATAATCGGAGTATCTGTGTCAGGAAAAGAAGAAGACCAATCTCATCAATATGGTCACGAAAAACTCGAATGCATTGCAGCAATTATTATTTCCGCGATCTTATTTTTTACCGGTGGAATAATCGGACTAAATGCACTAGAGAACATTTTTGCTGGTGCGTATGAAAATCTAGCAGTCCCTACCTTGCTTCCTCTTATAGCAGCAATAATCTCTATCATCATGAAAGAATGGATGTTCCAGTATACTAAACGTGCAGCTAAAATAACAAACTCAGAGGCTCTAATGGCTGATGCGTGGCATCATCGTTCCGATGCACTTTCTTCTATCGGAAGTTTTATTGGGATAGGTGGGGCGCTGCTTGGATTTCCAATTTTTGACAGCATTGCGATGCTTGCAATTTCGATTATGATTATTAAGGCCGCTTACGACATTGTGAAAATAGCTATTGATAAACTCGTAGATAAAGCTATTGATTCTGAAACTCAAGAAAGCATAAGACAAACTGCCCTATGCATAGAAGGAGTTTTAGATGTAGATAGCCTTAAGACGAGGCTTTTTGGGAATAAATTCTACGTAGACGTGGAAATCTGCTGCAACCCAAATCTTACTTTAAGAGAGGCTCATGACATAGCTGAAAACGTACATGAAGCAATAGAAGTAAACTTCCCCATGGCTAAACACTGCATGGTACACGTGAATCCAATGGAAACATTAATTTGAAATTCTATCCGGATTCCAATATGACCTAGACAAAATTACCACAAAAGGATATAACTCCAATCTCCCAGCTATCATTAGAAACGAACTTACCAATCTTCCCCACCACGAAAACACACTATAGTCTCCGGTATGTCCAATAAGTCCAAATCCAGTACCATTATTGGAAAGTGCCGATAGGGTTGCACTAAATGTAGTCTCCACATCTAAATTATCTAAAGAAAGCATGACGACTCCAAACACAAAGAACATAAAATACAGTAAAATAAATGTAGCTACGTTTGCGGTGTGTTGTACAGAAACAGGTTCTTTCCCTATCATGATTGGATAAATTGCTCTTGGATGTATTTTCTTATTAATCCCACGATTAATCAACTTCAAGCAAATTCCAAATCTAATTGCTTTAATAGACCCTGCCGTAGAAGACGAACATCCCCCTATTATGATTAAGAATAGGAGCGTTATCTTTGAAAAAGTTGGCCATACAGTATAGTCGGCAAATGCATATCCAGAAGTAGATCCATAAGAAACAACTTGCAATATCGATTGCCTTAGCGAAGTTAATACGTTATCATAAGTTCCTGTAAGATACAAATTTGTAGTAACAATAACGATGGCAATACCTAATACTATTAGAAAAACTTTTATTTCGAAGTTTTGGAAAAATCCTCTTATATCTCCTTTTAGTAAAATGATAAATAATGCGAAGTTTGTCGACGCGACGATGCTAAATAACGTTACGACGACCTCCAAATACGGTGTCATATTGTCCAAAATTCCATTATCAGTCAATGTCAATCCAGCACTGCTTATTATATTAAGGGCATTGGTGACAGAGTCGAATGTGGTCAATCCACCTATTTTAAGCAAAACGAATAACACAAAAGTAAAAACTGCATACGTAATATAAAAATTCTTCGCAGAATCAGAAATTCTTGTTGCGGTTTTTTGAATAACAGATCCATTTAACTCTGATTTTGCAAGCTTTTGTCCATTTACTCCTACCTGTGGTAGTAGCGATACCGCCAAGATCAATATCCCCATTCCTCCCATGAAGTGACAAAGTGCTTTCCAAAGGATTATTGAATTAGGCAGAGTATTCACATCGATAACATACCCACCTGTCGTAGTCCAGCCTGCAGCAGATTCGAAGAATGCATCGAGAAAAGAAATGTTCAATCCCGCTAGATATAAGGGAAATGCGCCTAATATAATTACCGTAAACCATGAGACAAGTGCTACGATAAAACCTTCTCTAGTAGATACTTTGAAGTTTATTTTTTTTGTTTGCCAAAACGTAGGCATACCGATAATCATACAGGCAATTGACATAATTCCAAATGAGACAGTCGTGTCATATTCTCTCCAATATAATGAAGAAGACAAAGGCAGAATCATGAATAAACCTTGGATGAAAACGATAAAGGATACAGTTCTAAAAATTATTGGTATATTAAATTTCATTTTCTACCCCTCTATGCCTTGTTAGGATTCCAATATTTGGGTGAAAAAAGCACTAAAAAAGTGAAAACTTCTAACCTGCCAGCAATCATCATTATGGATAGTACGAATTTTGTAAAATCACTAAAAAAGTCAAAGTTCATAGCCGGACCAACTAGATTAAAACCAGGTCCAATGTTTCCTATACATGCAATAGTAGCCGTAAGAGATGTAATCATATCATATCCATCTAAAGCGACAATTAAGGTCCCTCCCAATATTACGAAAATATACGTTAAAATAAAATTGGAGATATTAGTAACTATATCCGATGGAAGCACATTGCCGTTGATTGTAATCGGTGCGATACGATTAGGATGAATTTTGAGTGAAACATTTCGCTTTATCATTTTGAGAGCAACTAGAATTCGTATCATCTTAGTCCCTCCCCCTGTAGATGAAGAGGATGCTCCCGTAAGCATCAGCAAAAATAGAATCATTTTGCTAAATGTGGGCCAAAGGTCAAAATTAGCCGTGGCATATCCGGTAGTCGTTGTTATAGATGCTGATTGAAAGGCAGAAAGCCTCATGCTCTCTTCCACTGTTTCGTATGTATTGGTAAAGTAAAGATTAAGTGTAATCAAAACTGTAGCAATTACAAGAACACCAATATATAAACGAAATTCCGAATCTTTGAATACTCTTTTAGGACCATTCTTGAAAAGAATAAAATATAAATTAAAATTAATTCCGCAAATAACCATAAAAATCGTGATAACCCATTGCACATAAGGAGATGTAAAATGGCCAACACTGGCTCCATAAGACGAAAAGCCCCCAGTTCCTACGGTTCCAAATGTGTGAATTAAACTATCGTAAAGAGAAAGTCCACCGAGATAAAGAAGAATCGTTTCAGCCACGGTAATTAAAATATAGACAAGGTATAAGTTTTTTGCGGTGTCTGCAAAACGCGGAGTAAGTTTATCAAGAGTCGGTCCGGGTGTTTCAGAAATTGCGATATTCTGACCTCCGATTCCCAATGATGGCAAAAGTGCCATCAGCAATACAATGATACCCATACCGCCTAGCCAATGCGTAAACGAACGCCAAAAGAGCATGGATTTTGAAAGGCTTTCTATATCGTTTAGGATTGAAGCCCCGGTAGTTGAAAATCCCGATGCTGTTTCGAAAAAAGCGTCTACAAAACTTGGTATGCTTTGAGATATTACGAAAGGGAATGCTCCGATTATAGAACAAAGCACCCACCCCAAAGACACAACTAGAAATCCATCCCTTACTTTTAATTTTGACAGAGAGGGGCGAAATATTTTAATAATCAATAAACCTGCTATTAAACACGGAATTGCTACTATAAGAAAAGCGAAAATACTATCATTTTCATTATTGATAATTGCCACAATTATAGATGGGAAAAATGCAAAACCCATAATAATAAAATATATTCCCACCATACGTAGTATCATTTGTTTTCGTAATGACATAATAAATCCTCTATATGACAGTATTATCTTGTTTTTAACAATGCTTCCAGTTTATCTAAAGCAGTGAGCAGGCTTAATATCATAACTCTATCTCCAGGCATAATTTTATCTGTGCCTTTTGGGATAATAACAGCAGGTCCCCTATGTATAGCGACTATTAGCACCCCTTCTGGCAAAGAAATTTCATTGAGTGAAATGTTGACCATTTCCATATTTTGCGTCGCCATTATTTCCATAATCTCCGCTTGGCCTTGTATAAGCTGTGAAGATATGACTTGCTTTGAGCCCTGGATATGACGAAGCACATTGCTGCATACAATATCGAGGGGATTCAAAACCATATCGATTCCTATTTTTTCTATGAGAGAAGCATATATATCTCGGCTTATTTTGGAAATGACGTCGTGAACTCCGAGTTGTTTTGCAGAAAGTGCCAAAAGCAAATTCTCTTCATCAAATCCTGTAGTAGTAATAAACGCATCCATTTCAGAGATATTTTCTTCTTCCAGCATGTCCACATCTGTACCGTTAGCATTTAACACCATAACATTTTCTAAGTGCGTAGATAAGTAATGACATCTCTCCTTACTTAACTCTACTAATTTTACAGCTGTACCAAATTCAGAAAGTCTCTGTGCGAGGAAAAATCCTGTATTACCACCACCAACAATCATCACCTTGCGCAAGTTAGTATACTTGCCTCTTTCATGCACTTTCTTGTTTAATGTCGCAATCGGTCCTTTTTCCCCAACGATATATATTAAGTCTTCTTTATCTAAAATAGTATCACCGTTAGGAATTATTATTTTACCATTCCTTGAAATCGCGATGATTAGCATTTCTGGAAGCAAATCTGAAATATTACTGATACACATGTTGTGAAGTTTTGGCAGTTTGTTTAGAGAGCATTCTATAAGCGATATTTTTCCAGTGGAGAAAATTCCATTGCTCAGCGAATATTTTTCAACTAGATATTTATATATTTCATTAGTCAAAGCTAAATCAGGGTTTACTATATGATCAATTCCGAATGTTTCTTTGATGAGATTATACTGGTCGATATGCTCTGGGACTCTCACTCGTGCGATTACATTTTTGCAACCTAGTTTTTTTGCGAATGCTGCGATTACCATATTCGTTTCATCGGAGCTCGTAGTAGCTAATAAAAAATCAAAGTTCTCTATTTTTATCTGCTTGAGAAGTTTTGTATTCTTGGCATCTCCGGCAACAGTCATTACATCGAAGTTGTTAGATAGCTTTTCTAATTTTTGTTCTCTATTGTCAATAATTGTAATATCGCAATCTCCTCCGAGCAAAGCTTCAGTGATGCGAAGGCCTAACTTTCCGGCTCCTACGATAGCTATTTTCATAATAGTCTCCTATTTTATACTTCAGTTGTATTATATTTTGCTTTAATAATGTGTAAAAATCCTACGATTTTTAATATCGTAGGATTTTAGTGCTAATTTTACTTTATGTCTTCAGAATCTCTATTCATTGATTGCGGCTTGTGCAGCAGCAAGTCTTGCGATAGGAACTCTATATGGTGAACACGATACGTATTCAAGTCCTGCTTTATTGAAAAATTCGACACTAGATGGATCTCCACCGTGCTCTCCGCATACCCCCAACTTTAGATCAGGACGAACGGAACGGCCTTTTTCACACGCCATATCAACCAATTTACCTACACCACTCACGTCTAATCTTGCAAATGGATCAGATTCAAATATCTTCGCCTTGTAGTACTCATCTAGGAATTTACCTGCATCGTCACGAGAGAATCCATAAGTCAACTGTGTCAAATCGTTAGTCCCAAACGAGAAGAAGTCAGATTCAGATGCAATTTCATCTGCCAATAATGCTGCTCGAGGTATTTCTATCATTGTTCCTACAAGATATTTCATAGCAGAATTCTTTTCTTTTTTCACCTTTTCTGCAGTTTCGACCACTATGTCTTTGACAAATTTTAATTCTTTTTTGTCTCCTGTCAATGGTATCATAAGTTCGGGGACTATGTCATATCCCTTTTCAGATGCAACTTCTATCGCAGCTTCCATAATCGCTCTCGTTTGCATTCTTGCTATTTCAGGATATGTAACAGCAAGTCTACACCCTCTGTGCCCCATCATCGGGTTGAATTCATGCAAAGATTCACACGTCTCTTTTACCTTTTGTGTAGTCAATCCCATATCTTTTGCAAGTGCAGCGATATCGTCCTCATCGGTTGGCAAAAATTCATGCAAAGGTGGATCCAGATAACGAAGAGTCATAGGTCTTCCTTGCAATTCTTCATACATAGCCTTAAAATCTGACTTTTGAAAATCGATAAGCTCATTGAGTGCATTTTCCCTAGCTTCTGTAGTTTCAGATAGGATCATTTTTCTAATTTTGGGAATTCTCTGTGCATCAAAGAACATATGCTCCGTACGGCAAAGTCCTATTCCCTCAGCACCTAGCTCAATCGCACGTTTCGTATCTTCAGGAGTGTCAGCGTTAGTACGTATTTTCAAAGTTCTATGCTCATCCGCCCATTTCATTATAGTATCAAAATTTCCGGTTATTGTATTTTCTTTAGTCTTAATGTCTCCAAGGTATATTTTTCCGGTACTTCCATCGAGCGAAATATAATCTCCCTCTTTTACACGAGCGCCACCCAATTCAAAGTATTTTTCAGCCTCATTTATTATTAACTCAGAGCAACCGGACACACATGCTTTACCCATACCTCTAGCCACTACAGCTGCATGTGAAGTCGTTCCACCACGAGCCGTAAGGAACCCTTGCGATGCATGCATTCCTTCTATATCTTCTGGAGAAGTTTCAGTTCTTACTAAGATAAGTCTTTCTTTTCTAGCTCCCGCAGCCTTTGCATCTTCCGCGGTGAAATAAACTTTTCCTGCAGCAGCACCAGGGGATGCTGCAAGTGCCGCCCCAATCGGAGTAGTTTCTTTTATTGCCTTTTCATCGAATGTAGGGTGTAGTAATTGGTCTAATGACTTTGCGTCGATACGAGTCAAAGCTGTTTTTGGAGTAATTTTACCCTCATCCACCAAATCACATGCAATTTTAAGCGCCGCATTTGCGGTTCTTTTTCCATTTCTAGTTTGAAGGAAATATAATTTTCTATCTTCTATAGTAAATTCCATATCTTGCATGTCGGCATAGTGATCTTCTAGCTTGTTTGCTATAGACATGAATTGTTCATAGCACTCCGGCATATCTTCTTGCAACTTAGTTATTGGCAATGGAGTACGAATACCCGCCACTACATCTTCACCTTGCGCATTTATGAGATATTCCCCATAAATCTTTTTCTCGCCTGTCGCTGGGTTTCTAGTAAATGCTACGCCAGTACCTGAAGTGTCTCCCATATTACCGAATACCATCGCTTGTACGTTTACTGCCGTACCCCAATCTCCTGGAATGTCATTCATTCTTCTATAAACTATAGCTCGAGGGTTATTCCACGAACGGAATACAGATTTAACCGCTTCCATCAACTGAACATTAGGGTCTTGAGGAAAATCCTCACCTTTTTTCTCTTTATATACAGCCTTAAATTTTACAATAAGTTCTTTTAAATGCTCCGCACTAAGTTCATTGTCAAACTCCACATTCTTTTCTTTTTTTAATTCCTCAAGAATTTCCTCGAAGAATGACTTGCCTATGTCCATTACTACATCGGAAAACATTTGAATAAATCTTCTGTAAGAGTCGTACGCAAATCTAGGATTTTGAGATTTATTTGCAAAACCTTCTACCGAAATATCATTCAATCCAAGATTTAAAATTGTATCCATCATTCCAGGCATAGATGCTCTAGCACCACTTCTTACAGATACAAGTAAAGGGTCTTTTTCATCGCCAAAAGATTTTTCCTGTGATTTCTCAAGTTCTGCTATCGCATTGAAAATTTGGTTTTTAATCTCCTCTGTAATAGATTCACCTTGATTATAGTAATCATTACATGCACTCGTAGTTACAGTGAAACCTTGTGGGATCGGAAGTCCGAGCCCTGTCATTTCGGCAAGGTTTGCTCCTTTTCCGCCTAATAGTTCCTTCATTTTAGCGTTACCTTCGCTAAATGCATAAACCCATTTTGTCATTTTACGACTCCTTTTATTTTTTCAAAACTCTATATCAATTTTTTAATCGTCAAATATACTATTATTACCCCAATAAATACGGTATATTTATAACCATATAATATTACAATTATTGTATATTTATGTCAACAAGTTTTTAGTCATCAACATACTATACATCGAATTCTTTTCTTCTCTTAGTGGAAAGTCTAAACATCGCCTTCATTTCATCAACATCTTCATTCTTAATGTGATTCCTCAAGCCCTGCAGATTATCTATAAAATTATCTATTTCACTGCAAAGAACTTCCTTATTCCATATGAATAACTCACTCCATAGATTTTCATCGATTTTCGCAATTCTAGTCAAATCTCTAAAACTGTCTCCACTATATTTGTTCAGCAACTCGTCACTGTTTGCGGTCATCAGGCTTACAGCGATGGCATGGGTCAACTGACTTAAATATCCTACTATCTGGTCGTGCTTATCTGATGAAAGAATCGAGATACTAGTAAATCCAAGCGCATATGCAAGATTTCGAATGCAATCTTCGCCCTCCTTGGTGTTCTTGCTGGTTGGAACGAGGATGATATTTGCGTCCCTAAAGATCGTGCTATCTGCATACTTTACTCCCAAAGTTTCTTTTCCACGCATGGGATGTGATGAATAAAATTCCACACCGTATGGTTCTAGTAGTGATTGTACTTCTTCAACAATTCCCTGCTTGACACCACAGACATCTGTCACGATTGCATTTTTATTGATTAAATGACCATTAATTTTCACCCATTGAATCAATGCTCCTGGATATAGACATAAAATGACTATGTCGCTTTCTTTGAGGAAGTGACCATATTCATCTATTGAGCCATTCGAAATGTATTCGTTTTCTATCGCATAATCAATGCTCTCCTGAAGAATGTCAATCCCGTAAACTGTATTACCAGCTTTCGTAAGGCCCATCGCATAACTTCCACCTAATATTCCTACTCCTACTATCGTTATTTTTTTGCCTTTCATCTAAGTTATCCCCTTCGTATAATTAGTGATCACGTCTTTGCATTCTTAGTTACAATATTATAACAGATTAATTTAAGCTTTTGTGATTTTAAACACGGATTATTTACCGATTTACATGCCCTTGCTACGCAAAATGGTCTATTTATGTTAGTAAAGCTAATATAAATACTTTACCGAATTTTCTAATAATTCACATTTAAAGAGAATTCCCCCTTGACATTTTTTTAAAGGCTGTTAAAATATATAGGAAAGTAGAGAAAATGGTAATATAGGCACGTTTTTTGCTAGAGCACTATTTCGAGATACGCATCTGTTTCTGTATAGTGTCTCTCAAATCGAAATTTCTTCTGCTAAGTGTTACGACGTGGAACTCCACTAGAGCTCCAAATGCAACGTAGAGAAACTGCCTAAATTAATTGTTTGCTTTTTTTGTTTTTAGATTCACATAGAATCACCAAATTGGTTATAACTGAATATAATACTGATGTTTCTATAATAGGGGGGATTACAATGAAAGAAGTTGTTATTGTTAGTGCGGCTAGAACGCCGATAGGTAGTTACGGTGGGACGTTAAAAGATTTTTCTGCGAGAAAACTAGGTGCCCTTACTGTAAAAAATGCGATTGATAGAGCTGGAATTTCTCCTGAAATCATAGACGAAGTAATATTAGGTTGCGTCTTGCAAGGTGGTCTTGGACAAAATATCGCAAGACAAGTATCTATTGATGCAGGAATACCTCAAGAAGTACCATCTATGACTATAAATAAAGTTTGCGGTTCTGGGTTAAGAAGTGTCGCGCTTGCAGCTCAAATAATTAGAGCTGGCGATGCTGATGTAATTATCGCTGGCGGTACAGAAAGCATGTCTCAAGCAGGATATGCAGTTCCTGCAGCACGATGGGGAGCTCGCATGGGGAACACTTCTATGATCGATATGATGGTAAATGATGGACTAACAGACGCGTTCAACAACTATCACATGGGGATTACAGCGGAAAATATTTCCGAACAATGGAACCTTACTAGAGAACAATTAGATGACTTCGCAGTAAAATCTCAAAATAAAGCAGAAGCGGCAGTACAAGCTGGAAAATTCAAGGATGAAATCGTGCCTGTAGAAATTCCGCAAAGAAAAGGCGATCCGATCGTATTCGACACTGATGAATATCCTAAGTTTGGATCTTCAATGGACAAGATGGCAAAATTAAAACCTGCATTCAAAAAAGACGGGGTGGTTACAGCTGCAAATGCTTCAGGACTTAATGATGGAGCATGTGCATTAGTAGTCATGTCTAAAGAAAAAGCAGATGAACTAGGTTTGGAATACTTATGCAAAGTAAAATCGTATGCTTCTGCTGGATGCGATCCTACCATTATGGGGATTGGTCCTGTACCTGCTACAAATAAAGCTCTTGAAAAAGCTGGGATGACATTAAAAGATATCGACTTGATCGAAGCAAATGAAGCTTTCGCGGCACAATCGCTAGCTGTAGGAAAAGATTTAGGAATCGACGAAACCAAACTCAATGTAAACGGTGGAGCTATAGCTTTGGGACACCCAATAGGCGCTTCAGGTGCGAGAATCTTGATTTCGCTTATTTACGAAATGAAGAAAAGAGGCGACAAAACAGGCCTTGCAACACTATGTATCGGTGGCGGACAAGGAACTGCTCTAATAGTAGAAATGTAAAATTGTTTGCCGAGTCATGCCTAGACAAACTCAATTGAGCAACCGCGAGCAATCTCGCAAATATTAATACACAAGGTGGGGGGGGGACCTCCTCCTAACTCGAATAAAAAAGGGAGTAATTACGCACACTGTCCCCAAGGTTAGCTTTTATACCTAACTTTTAGTGGACGATGCTTATACTCTCTTTTTCTTTTCTTTCTTTATAAATATTACTAAGAAGATTACAAGCCCTACGAGCAAGCATGTCCAACTTAGAGGAAATACATAGTAAACCCACACTACATCTACCACACTCGTATCAATCAAAGACATACATAATAATCTTACACCACAAATAGACACAAGGTTAATAATTACAGGTGGCAAAGCCATTCCGTATCCCCTCATTCCACCCATTATTACATCCGAGATTCCGTACACCCAATAGAAAGAGAGCATTATCACCATACGCTTTGTCGCTTCTGCAATTACATCGGTGTTTTCATTATATAATCCTATTATATGTGTGTCGAATGCAAAGACAAGAAAAGCTTCCGTAATTTCTACAGCTACTACGCAAATAAAGCATGTGAAAATTATTTTTTTTATCTTACTATAATTTCCCTCTCCGACGCTTTGCGCAATGAATGTTTGAGCCGCTTGAGGGAAAGAGTTCATAGTCAAATAGATAAATCCTTCAATATTGTCCGAAATAGAACTTCCTGCAATTGTAACACTGCTATATGTATTCAATGAACTTTGAATTGAAATGTTTGCAATGCTGTATAAACTACCTTGTATTCCCGCTGGAATTCCTATGCGTGCAAATTTGAAAAAATAGTTTTTATCAAAAACAAGTAATTTCCATGAAAAACGGAGTCCACTTTTTAAAGTAGCAAGATATCGCAATGCTAACGTGGCAGATACAGCGTGACTAAAGACAGTGGCAATCGCTACTCCTGCCGTATCTAATTCAAAAACTATTACAAGGATACAGTTTAAAATAACATTCAATACCCCACTTATTGCCAAAAATTGAAGTGGTCTTTTTGTATCTTTTGTCGCCCTTAATGCTGCCGCACAGTAGTTATATATCATTTGGAAGGGTGTTCCCAAAAAGTATATTTGCAAGTATGTCATAGCGAGTGGCCTTATATCCTCTGGGGAATTGACAAGTTCTAAAATATACCCTGCTGCAGAAATTCCAATTACAGAAGTTGCGACGCCGCCTACAAGCGCCATTACTATAGAAGTGTGAAATGCTCGTGAGATTTCTCTGGAAGGCCTTTGCGCCCCGATCAACTGCGCGATTATTACATTTACTCCTATTGATATTCCTATTAAAATATTGAGGAATAAAAATATCGTGGAGGTAGTACTTCCGACTGCCGCCAAACTTTGATGCCCTGAGAATCTACCGACAATTGCCATATCAATCGAGTTGAATGCTAATTGCAAAATATTGGTAGCCATAATAGGTATCGAAAAACTCAATATCTGTCCAAACATGAATTTTTTTGGTTGTGTTTCGTTAATATTTAACTTATTTTCTTCTTTCAATTGTTTTCCCTTTTTATTAAATTGCTATTCTCATTAATTTTATTGACTCCTTGTTTCTAATATTCGATTATAATACATTATTCAATAAATGCAAATACATTTTACAAAAGAATAATAAAATGATATTATTTAAATAAGCGGTTTAAACTATACGAAAATGGAAATAAAATAGTTTACATGAGGAAAGACCCACACCCCAAAAGGTTATTTTAAAAAAGGAGTGGTGATAATGTCAAAAGGCAACTATGATATAGTTAAATGTTATGAAAGAGAATGTGTTTTGTGTGAAGCGACTGATTGCGATGTGCAATTCGTATTTTTTCTAGAACCTGAGGGAGAATTGTTTCCGATAGATAAAGTAAGCAAAGACTTGCTCGCTAAATTAGACACTTGTGAAATCAAAAAAATAAAAGACAAGCTAAGGATTGTTGCCTTAAATTCGGCAATAGTCAATACTGCGATGCTTTTAAATGACGTAATATATAATATAAAATACGTACCTATCCGCAGAAAAAACGAATCGGCACATGCCACCTATACCCCTCAATATATGATTACCTTAGAAAACCAAGCGTTATTTTCTCACACGCTTAAAAACATGAGAAAAATGCATGCTGATAAATCTTCGTACGACTATATTTTTAAAAATTTCAAAAATGGAGTCTTCATAACCAATGCTTGTGGCGATGTCGAATATATGAACGATGTATACAAGGAATTTTCCAATATCGATAAAAAAGATCTTCTTAATAAAAATATAAAAAGTTTGGTACAAAAAGGCTATTTTGAACCAATTGTGACGCCTGCAATACTTAAAACGAGCAGAGACTATGTAACTATTCAATATCTGAAAAACGATAAATATGCAATAGTCACAGGAAAGCCAATTTTCGACAATATGGGAAATCCTTGTCTAATTATTTCTTTTCTAAACATAATTGAAGACACTCCCGATGGACAAAAATACGAAACTTTCAACTCTAATAGCAACGAAAAAACAGAAAACTCCCAATTCGCAATAGATGTAATAGTCGAAGATAAAAAAATGAGAAATGTAGTAAAAAAGGCTGTCAAGGTTGCTGATTATGATGTCTCTATTTTGATAGAAGGAGAAACCGGTACAGGAAAAGAGATGATTGCATCATTGATACACTTTGCCGGACCTCGCAAAGAAAAGAATTTTGTAAAAGTAAATTGCAGCGCAATCGCTCCTAATTTGCTTGAATCAGAAATCTTTGGATACGAACCAGGAGCTTTTACGGGAGCATTGAATAACGGAAAGCTAGGCCTATTTGAAATTGCGAACAATGGAACATTACTATTAGATGAAATCGGAGACATGCCCTATGATTTGCAAGCAAAAATACTGAATGTAGTTCAAGACAAAGAATTCTATAGAGTAGGTGGAACTGAACCAATTAAATCTAATGTGAAATTAGTAGCTGCAACAAACAAAAATCTAAGAGATTTAGTCTACAAAGGCCTTTTTCGGAGCGACCTATACCATAGATTAAATGTAATTCGAATCGACGTACCTGCGCTTCGCGAAAGAAAAGAAGATATTATCCCCCTATTTTGGCATTTTTGCCACAAGTACAACAGAAAACATAGGACCGATAAAAAAATATCCCAAGCTTTATCTAGCCTTCTATGTGAATACTCGTGGCCTGGCAATGTACGGGAACTTAAAAACATGACAGAAGAAATGTGCATCCTGAGCGAAAGGGAGATCCTTTCTGTGAGCGATTTTGAAGCGATAGTTGCAGATAAATCTATAAAAGAGAACTATGATAACCTTGCTCCCTTGGAGATGTTCAATACTGTGCATTCGTCGCTGGGAGACATGAATGTCAATAGATCAGATATGACAACTTATAATACTAATACGACTCTAAATTCTGTGAATTTTAATACAATGTCAGTGAGTGAAGAATACGATGCATTGCCGCTCCTATCCGAGGTAGTCAATGCGGCGGAAAAAAATCTCATAGAGCGTGCACTAATAATACATAGAAATACAAGAGACGCAGCAAAAGCACTTGGGGTAAGCCAATCTACTATTACAAGAAAAATTAAAGAACTAGGTATTAATACGAGATAATTACAGTAAAAACAATTGCGAAAACAACCCGTTTTCATTTTATCTGATACAAATTATACCTTCTTTGACGTGCAAATATGACTCAACACCGCCATATTTGCACACTTTTTACCCAAATATAACTCAAAGATGCTATCCTCATATCAATTCGTTCTATTTATTTTAGCCCCAATCCTTATCCCGGAGTATTCTTTTTTCTAGTACTATCTATTTTTCCTTTGCTTCTACAACGTTTGCCTTGTCATCTATCCAAGCATGCGTATTTTTTTTCGCACTCAACCTCAATTATGGCACATACTTTGCATATATATTTTGATATCTAAAGATATTTATACTAAAATATTTTAGTCCGTTAATTATATATTTTTTCATGGAGGATAACATGGCAAAAAAAATGGAAGTAATGGATGGCAACCAAGCGGCAGCATATGTTTCATATGCGTTTACCGAAGTAGCTGGCATCTATCCAATCACACCGTCTTCTCAAATGGCGGAACACGTAGATGAGTGGGCATCAAAAGGAAAGAAAAACATTTTCGGTACTACAGTTAATGTGGTGGAAATGCAATCAGAAGGTGGCGCGGCAGGAACAGTTCATGGTTCTTTGCAATCAGGAGCGTTAACATCAACGTACACTGCATCGCAGGGTCTATTATTAATGATTCCTAATATGTACAAAATCGCCGGTGAATTATTGCCGAGCGTTTTCCACGTTTCTGCAAGAACATTATCTGCACACGCATTATCAATTTTTGGTGATCACTCAGATGTAATGGGCTGTAGAATGACTGGATTCGCAATGCTTGCGGCATCTTCACCACAAGAAGTTATGGACATGGGAGCAGTTGCACATCTTTCTACTATAAAAGGCAAACTGCCTTTCTTACATTTCTTCGATGGATTTAGAACATCTCATGAACAACAAAAAATCGAAGTCCTTGACTATGATGATTTGGCACCTCTAGTAGACATGGATGCTGTAGAAGCATTTAGAAAAAAATCTCTTAATCCAGAACACCCATCTACTCGAGGAACAACAGTTAACCCTGACATTTTCTTCCAATGTCGTGAGTCTTGTAACGAGTACTTCGACAATCTCCCAGATATCGTAGAAGGTTATATGGAAGAAATCAACAAATTAACTGGTAGAAACTACAAGTTATTCGAATACTACGGTGCGGAAGATGCGGAACACATAATAATTGCGATGTGCTCAATTACAGATGTAATTAAAGAAACCGTCGATTATCTATGTGCACAAGGCAAAAAAGTTGGTTTGATAAATGTACATTTATATAGACCTTTTTCTGCTAAACACTTCTTATCTGCGATTCCTAAGACAACTAAGAAAATAGCAGTATTGGATAGAACTAAAGAACCTGGTTCTATTGGAGAGCCTCTTTTCCAAGATGTGTCCGCTTTATTCAAAAGAGAAGGTATCGACATACAAGTCGTTGGCGGAAGATACGGGTTGTCTTCTAAAGATACTACTCCTAGCCACATGGCGGCTGTTTATGAAAACCTTGAACAAGATAATCCAAAAGATAACTTCACAGTAGCAATCAATGACGATGTATATTTCTCTTCTCTTGAAGTCAAGAATACTGTTTCACTTGATACGCAAGGTCTTACAGCATGCAAAATCTGGGGATTGGGATCCGATGGTACTGTCGGAGCAAACAAAAACTCAATTAAGATCATCGGAGACACTACTGATTTATATTCTCAAGCATACTTTGTTTACGATTCAAAAAAATCGAATGGTCTTACACAATCACACCTTCGATTTGGTAAAGATCCAATCAGATCTCCATACCTTGTAACAGAAGCTGATTTTGTTGGAGTTCACAATCAATCTTATGTAGACAAATACGACTTGGCAAAAGACTTAAAACCTGGTGGAACTTTCTTACTTAACACGTCTTGGACCGTAGATGAATTAGATCAAAAACTCCCTGCATATATGAAAAGACAACTAGCAGAAAAAAATGCTAATTTCTATGTAGTAGACGCAACTGCGGCAGCAAAAAGACTGGGGCTTGGAAGCAGAACTAATACTGTACTTCAAGCGGCTTTCTTTAACCTAGTTAACATCATTCCTATCGACAAAGCTGTAGACGAAATGAAAAAAGCAATACACAAAACATACTATGTCAAAAAGGGACAAAAAGTCGTAGACATGAACAATGCGGCAGTAGACGAAGGACTAAATGCAGCAGTAAAAATAGAAATACCTGCAAGTTGGAAAGATGCAAAAGATGCAATTAAAGAAATCGATGCACCTGACTTTATCAAAGACATTGTAATTCCGATGAACAGACAAGAAGGAAACGATCTTCCTGTATCTCTTCTCAAAAAACATGGCACAACAGATGGAACATGGATGTCGGGAACTACTAAATACGAAAAGAGAGGCGCTGCATCTGAAGTACCTCTTTGGAAATGCGACAAGTGTATTCAATGTAACCAATGTTCTTATGTCTGTCCACATGCGGCAATAAGACCTATTCTACTAGACGATGCCGAGACAAAAAATGCACCAGAAACATTCGCAACAAAAGCAGCTGTAGGAAAAGACCTTGCACAATATCAATACAGAATGCAAGTATCACCATTTGACTGTACTGGATGTGGAAGCTGTGTCAAAGTTTGCCCATCTAAAGAAAAGGCACTTGAAATGACTTCGTTTGAATCACAAAAATTCGAACAAGACAACTGGAATTACGGCGTTGAGACTGTAACAATCAAAAAAGATGTAGTAAATGATAAGACTGTCAAGATGACACAATTTGCAAAACCGTACTTTGAATTCTCTGGAGCATGCTCTGGTTGCGGTCAAACTCCATACATCAAGCTAATCACACAACTCTTCGGAGACAGTATGATTGTAGGAAATGCTTCTGGATGTTCCTCTGCTTACGGTGGATCGACACCTGCAACACCATATTGTACAGATGAAAAAGGACACGGACCTGCTTGGGCGATGTCTTTATTTGAAGATAATGCAGAATACTCGTATGGATTCTTGCTTGGACATAACGCAGTAAAAACTCAAGTTATTCAAAAAGTAGAAGCATTAATCGAAAAAGGTGTAGCTGTTGAAGAAAGCAAACAATATTTAGAAAACAAGGACCGTTTACAAGAATCTAAAGCTGCAACAGAGAATCTAGTAAAAGCAATCGAAAAAGCTGAAAATAGAAACCTTGCAAAAACCGAAATCGACTTCTTGTTACAAAACAGAGAATATATCAGCAAAAAATCTGTCTGGGCCTTCGGTGGTGACGGATGGGCGTACGACATCGGTTACGGCGGATTAGACCATGTCTTGGCTTCAGGAGACGACATTAACGTATTAGTTATGGATACAGAAGTATACTCTAATACTGGCGGACAATCGTCTAAGGGAACTGTTAGAGGAGCTATCGCGAAATTTGCAGCTAGCGGAAAAAGAGTCAAGAAGAAGGACCTCGGAATGATGGCAATGAGCTATGGTTATGTATACGTAGCACAAGTAGCTATGGGATATGACCAAGCACAAACACTTAAAGCTATCAGAGAAGCGGAAGCGTATCCTGGTCCATCAATCGTTATAGCGTACACTCCTTGTATCGAACACGGCATCAAAGTAGGAATGTCAAATGTTCAAGAACACATGAAGAATGCTGTTGAGTCAGGCTACTGGCACTTATACAGATACAATCCATTGCTTAAACAAGAAGGCAAGAATCCATTCCAATTAGATTCTAAACCTCCTACAAAAGATTTGAAAGAACACATGAAGGGCGAAAATAGATATGCATCATTAAGCATCTTATATCCAGAAATCGCGGAAGAATTGTTCGACAAAGCAGTAGTAGATGCTCAAGAAAGATATGATTCTTACCTTAGATTGGCAGACTCAAAATAACTTTATCATAACATGGCTTAAATAGCTATTAACAAAATTAATTAAAAACTGGGTGCATAAACTGCACCCAGTTTTTAATTTCTAACAAAGACTGCGAAAAACAAAATTACTAAAAATCGCATGAAAGTAAAAAAATTTTCCTTATAGGTGGAATAAATGATATAATAGTAAATAACATGCAGTATTGTACTATGGGAGTCCAAGTATGGAAAAGACGAAAACACTACAACACTATATGATATGCGAGGGAGAATACAAGCATGATTATCCTCAAATTTTATTGCCTTTGAATAATACATTAAAGGTAGTGATTGATGATAAAATATTCCAAATTTCTCCTCGTGAAATGATTTTCATTCCCAGAAGAATGAGTCGCGTATGCAACTATCATGGAAGCTTGATGGCCATTAACCTCAGCGAAGATATTGTAGTGAGCAAAGAGATATTCTTGCTTTTCGAGCCGATTGTGATTTCAATGCAAGAACAAGTAGGACATCTAGTTAGCCTGATTCAAGCGGAAACACGGGAAAACCCTAACAGTGCCTCTATTAGATATTTGTATAGCTACTTAGCAAGTAAGATAATTGAAAATTGTATCTTTCCATCTATAAAGTACATGAGTGAAAACTACTTTAACCCAATTACCGTTGATGAACTAGCAAAGATTGAAGGATATAATACTTCGTATTACAATGATTGGTTTAAAAAACACACTGGGTTATCTCCAACAAATTATTTAAGACATCTAAGAATAGATAAAGGCAAAGAATTGCTTATTAATAGCAAATTTGATGTTACAGAAATCTCAACAATGGTCGGATATAGCAGCAACTCTACTTTTACAAGAGCTTTTACTGAAATAGAACGAATGACTCCACGAGAATACAGGAATGCAAACAAAAAGAAAAACAAAGAAATGCAGTAGGCTCACTTCTATACGTGTAATATAATCAGCATTATCCTTTTTTGCTTTTTTGCGTCACGTGCAACGCCTTCATCTTGTGTTGCAAATTTTGCCTTGAAATCCCTAGCATCCTTGCCGTTTTAGATATGTTTTGATCATTTACAGAAAGAAGCTCTTCTATATAATTCTTACCTGCCAAATTCATCACCTCCTCCACAGAACCTTGCGGAAATGAAGTTGCCGATACATTCTCACTAGCATAATTTCCTTCTCTTAATAAATTGTCAGGCAAAAATTGCGGTGTGATGTATTCATATGAATCAGGCAATATATTCATAGCATATTCTATTGCATGTTGTAATTCTCGCACGTTTCCCGGCCAATCATAAGAATAAAAAATACTTCTGCATTCGTTATCAATGTTAATTACTGCTTTCGATAATTTTTCATTAAGATTTATAATGAAGTTTTTTACCAATAAAAATATATCTTCCTTTCGTTCCCTTAGTGGTGGCACTTTTATATTGATTACGCCCAATCTGTAAAACAAATCATTACGCAACTGCCCATTTGCTATTGCCTCTTCAGGCTGCACATTTAGATTCGAAAGGAATCTCACATTTACTCGTATAAGATTAGTTCCCCCTATCCTTCTAAAATGTCCCTCTTGCAAAACTCTTAGCAGTTTAGACTGCAGCGATGGGTTAAGAGAATTCAATTCGTCCAATAACAAAGTTCCTCCGTCGGCTTGTTCCATCAATCCAGGAGTTTGCGTGGCACCAGTATATGCACCTTTTTCAGTACCAAACAAAATAGATTCAAGAAGAGTATCAGGTATAGCAGCGCAGTTAATATCAATAAATGGTCCTTTTGCGCGAGGGCTTTCACTATGAATACTCTGAGCAATCAATTCTTTACCAGTACCAGTTTCTCCATATATCATTATTGAAGAATCAGATTTTGCGAATTGTTTGCACCGCTCAACTGTTGTACGCATAACCTCTGTCGAATAGACAATACTGTTAAAGTTATATTTTGTAAAGTACGAATCAGTATTGTTAGTTCTCGACTCTTTTTTATCTAGCAATTGCGACTGCAACTGAATTATCTTTTTCTTTAAATAGTCGAAGTTAGACCAATCCTCCATAATACTTACTGCACCGATCATCTGATTGTTGTCATACAAAGGATAATTATTTGAGTAAATTTGCAATTCTTTGCCCGCAGCGGTATTGAAATCTTGCCTCAAATCTAAAAAACACTTTCCCGTTTTCAATATTTCAGGTATTACGAGCATCGTATCATTACGCGGCTCATAAAGAGTCTCATTATATTTTCCTATCGCGCTTTCTCGCAAGTGCCCTTCTAGTCTCATAGCTGATGAATTGATATACATCATTCTTGCTGTAGTATCCCAAATAGTAATCGATACCTTTAACTGTTCCGCAACTTTTCGTAATAGTTCATATTCCATTTCAGTTGTCGCATCACGAAATGTAATAAGAAAAGCACTTTCAGGAATATCAATAATATCTGGAGGTATAGTTTTTTTCACATACTGCTTAAAGGAAACACGAACAAATTCGTTTTCATCTGAGTCAAAAGAAAAGTCTGGTAATAAATCTGTAATATGCTTATTTATCAAAATATCCTTCTCCGTTGAAGTCACTGCGCTGTTGTCTAAAAGAAGTATACTCGCAACATCATTGCAATCTATAATTATATTGTTATTGTCTAAAAGTATTGCCCCTATTTTGCATGATGACATTAATTCAAATGCTTCATTATAATTCATAATACAGCCTCCTTCTTACCAAAAACCAATGCACTATTTCGTCTTATTCATTATATTTTACCAAATATTAGAAAGTGATACAAGCTGTATGCAAGAATTATTTGCACATGCATTAGTCATTTATTAAAGCACTTCAACTTATACACTATATAATCTAAAAGGAGGGCGTCGATATTACATCGATACCCTCCTTTTTTAAACCCCTATTGCATAAATATTCAATTTTTCTAGAAGATCGTAGTATTTTTTCAGTATTTTTATTACTCAGATTTTTTCTTTTTAAATGAATCCGGCAAATGAATGTTGCATTGGAACAACACTAAACTGATTCCTGCAAGAATGATTATTATCAAAATAGGGAACCCGGCCAATGTACCGATTATTTTTAGCGGGGTTACACCACCAGCCAATACTCCGATAAATGCTGAACCACCCATAATAACTCCCCAAATAACTTTATATTTAGCAGGTGGTTCTGGGTCATCTGCTGTATGTCCAGATGTTGATAAAGTTGCAACAGATGTTGACATGGAATCAGCTAAAGTAATGAAAGAAACTGATGCAACTAAGAACATTACTATCATAGTTATTGTTGAGAATGGGAAGTTCTCTAAGAATGCATATACCGCAACGGAAGCATCCGCTAATACCGCTTCAGAAAGGTTTACTCCTTCAGCATATTCAAGGTAAAGTGCTCCCCCACCGAAAATTGAGAACCAAATTATAGCAACAATTGATGGAACGAATAGGTTTACAAAAATAAACTGACGAATCGTACGACCATATCCTATACGTGCAACAAATAGGCCTACAACTGGCGCGTATGCTAGGAAAATTCCCCAATAGAAAACCGGCCATGAAGCTACCCAAGAATCAGCAGCTAATGAACCATCACCAGGATCACTGATTCCCATCCACAACGAGTAGTCAACAAAGTCTGATATGAAATATCCTAATGCTTCCGTTCCTGCATCAAGAATAAACTGAGCAGGTCCTACAAGAATCAAGAAGCCAAGAATAATAACATATAGTTTTACATTTTGACTAGACAGCCAGCGAATTCCTCGATCAATACCCGTATAACTAGAGAGTGTGTAGCTACCAATAATAATAACAATAATTGCAATCCACACAAGTTGGTTAGATGCAAGTGACGGTATTCCAGAAATATATGCTACGCCATTACTTAGTTGCAATACACCTAATCCTAATGAATGAGCAACTCCACCAGCTATTGCAAATAAAGTGATAGCATCAACGATTCCACCGTATTTCTTTAGACCTTTCTCACCTAGGAGTGGGTATAAGCATGAACTAACAGCCATATCTTGATTTTTATTATATACGGCATATGCAATTCCTAAACCAAATACTAAATAAAGAGCATAAGGTGTTATCGTCCAATGGTGGAAAGATGTTTTTAATGCAAACATTATAGCATCTACAGACTGGGGTTCAATCCCAGATGATGCAGGTGGTGCTGCGTAGTGCAAAATTGGTTCCGCAACACCCCAAAAGGCAATACCGATTGCAATACCTGCGCAGAGAGTAATTGCAGCCCAGTTATAAGTGCTCATAGTAGGTTTTGCATCTTTTCCTCCCAAACGAACATCTCCCCATTTAGAGAACATTAGTACTAACAATAATACTACCCATGCAAAAGAAGAAAAGTTTACGAGCCATCCGACCTTTTGAAAACTATAATTCATAGTATCTGTTAGTAATTGCGAAAAACCTTCAGAATCGATCGCTCCGCCAATTAGAGTTGCTACCAGCAGCGCGCAAGGCACTCCGAATACTGCTTTTCTCAATGGTTTATGAGTTTTTGAAGTTGCGGCTAATTTTTGTATTTTCATAATTATACCTCCTCGTATAATATGTATAAGTATAGCTTTTCCAACTTAATAATTTATTATAACATAATCTTTTTACGATCTTCGAACCAATACACCTTCGTATTCGTGAAGTATTTTGTTTTTTTGTTCTTCCGAGATATATGAGTCCTCGTTTTCATTTAAATATTTTTTTGCAAGATTCCGTGCTAATTCGCGAATTTCGGGTTTTCCTGCCTTTTCCCAATCTTGATAGGTGTCTCGATTATATGTGATTGGAACATAAAAATCTTCAATCATATGATCAAATGTATGATCTTCCATTAAGTATGTTCCTCCTGGCCCAACTTCCGCAATAACGTCCATTGCATTTTGTTCGTCATCAAAACGAAGCCCTTTTAACACTCGATATACGCTACCAAAAACATCATTATCTAATACTAATTGCTCATAAGATGTTGCTAAACCACCATCCACCAATCCCGCACCTAAGTGCAAAAAACTTCCACCCGCTAGCGCTACCATCCCTAGATTCAACGCTTTTTCTGCACCTGCTTGATAATCCGCTACCTTTGCGTCGGTAGGTCCGGCAGATGCATATATCGGCAGTTTATAATAATTTGCCATTTGTGCAGCACATGAATTCATAATGGCCATTTCAATACCTGCAAACAAAAAGTTTAAATTTTTAAAATTTGCAGTGGCTAAGGAAGCGCCATATAAATATGGGGTTCCTGGATTTACCGATTGTGATACAACTACACCAAATAAACTTTCCGCATTTTGTTGAATCAAACTCCCCTCCAATGTTGCGGGAGATGTTACTCCCGCAATTGGAGCTGTTGAACATGTAATTGGAATTCCATATTCTGATGCGTCGTATAAAATATCTCCGACAAGTGTATCAATCTTAAGTGGGGATATTACATTTGTGATGATAGAAAGGAATGGTCTTTCAAGAAATTTTTCTTTGGATCCTGCAATTCTCTCTGCAATTTGTAAGATAATTTTCAAATTATCGGAGCTAGAAACTCCATCCATTATGTGTTTTTCTGTATTGCATATTGCACAAAAAATATTGTTCACGTCGACATACTCGAGAGGAATATCCGTAGCTTCGGAGGGTACAACACAAAACTTAATATTATCTAGTTTATCTATTAATCTCACTAAATCGATTATATCGTTAAGGAGAGTCGGCCTACGTTCACTGGTTTCCAAATCAATAACTAAATTAGGGCGTCCGCCTGTCCCAATATGAACATTATCCCCACCGATTACAATATCATGTTTTGGATTTCTCCCACAAAGAGTAATTTCAGAAGGTGCTAATCGTATACACTCTTCGACTATTTTTGCAGGAATTTTTATGATATCGTTTTCATCTTCGACTATTGCACCTTTACGCGACAATGCTTCTCGAATTCGATGATTAGTTACATGAAATCCTATATTTTCAAGAAGTTCCAATGATTTTATGTGTATCATTTTCATTTCTTCATTACTTAACGGCGCATAGCCATGATTTCGATTCAATATCATATTTTATCTCCCTGTATGCTACTTGGTTATTCAATTTAGGTATAAATGTAGTTTATACATGCCCGTAGAAATCTCTATGGTCAACACAAGAATATGCATAGTCTAGTAGAGTTGCCCAACTAAATACTGGCAAATCTACTGCTCTTTGGACTGCACGACCAAAAGGTTGCATGCCTGTACATTCAAGCATTATTGCTCCAATATCAGGATGCTTTGCAACAAATTCACGTGCAATGCGACACATATCTTCTTCTGTTTTATTATAGTAGCTTTCTGGAACTTCAGGTCGACGTTCGTGATCCCACAAAGTATCGAATTGTGGACATCCATACTCATCTTGTGCACCTGCTATGTGAAAATTAGAATTCAAATCGATATCAACATTCTTCAAGTGTTCATCGAGTAAAAATCTCTTTTGTGCGCATATTATACCAACTGATTTTTGAGGACCTATTAATCTTTGAATAAAAGGAACTTGGAGCAAACTTGACATGAACACTGGTATATCAACATAACCTGCAACATCCTTTTGGAAGTATGCAAAGTAGCCACATTCTGCTGCTATTGCCTTACATCCCATATTTTCTAAGCGTTTTGCTGCATCCAAAATTGGTTGACGACACGGAGTTTTATCCTGTTCCCAAACAAGAGTATAGTTATCTACGCCCTTAGCAATATCATATTGGATAGGATATCCCCAGCCACTTGCATTTCGAACATCTCCAGGGAATCCAGGATATGCATCATCAAGAAGCATGATTCCTAGCCCCATTCCATAGCAAGTTTGTTTTTTTCGTGTAACCATGTAGTCAATACCCATATCACGACTTTGTCTAAACATAATTATCCCTCCTTTGTTTTATAATTATATTTCGCCTTATATTTTTGCAAATGAATTTATTTGTAAAAATCTTTGATTTTATATTGCTCTAAAAATGCTTCTAATTCTGTTAATCGCTTTTCATCTAGTGGAGTTACTTTATGATTTTCTAAAATATCTCGATATTGTTGAGTTAATTTATCAATTATCTCTGATTCATCAGGATTTGTCATTTTACGAGAGAAAAGATCGGAATAGTAAACATTTCCAAAATTATCAAGAGTGTGGTCATCTTCTAAATAATTTCCTTTCCCCTTGTTTCTCTCAAAAATATCAAGATCCAAATCATCTTCATCAATTGTAATCCCTTTAGCATAAGCCTTTGCAATTTTAATACATTCGTCACTAAATAGTAGATATAATGGATTCATAACAGATCCATGATCGATCATTCCTACATCATGTATCAAATTTTGCTTACCAAGAATCACGTTCATCGCTTCCATCATTCCTTCAGCCGCGGATTGCATATCTAAGGTTCGAGAGTCTGAAACTCCATAAGTTCCAAAAAACGGAATTCCATAGTGGTCAGCCATTTCTGCAGAAGCATTTATATTAAGATGAAATTCCGGTGCGGCATATGATCCAATTGTAGATTTCATATCCATAATTGTAGGCATTGAACCATAAATATAACCAACTCCTGGTCTTACTAATTGTGAAATAACCAAACCAGCAAGAACCTCAACATTGTTCTGGATAAGCGCCATAATTCCACTCATCGGAGCAGTTCCCCCCATCATGCTATATGGCATAGATACAATCGGAATTCCTGCCTCTGCAGCTAATCTTATACGTTCTGTACTGTCATAGGGAAATAGCAATGGTGGAATAGGTTCACAATAGTGGAAAACAAAGGGTTTTTCGGCTAACTTTTCTTTGCCACCAGCTATTATTTCAGATATTTGAATTGCAACTTTTAATTCTTCAACTGAATTTGTTGAAAGAGAGATTGTTTTAGAAAAATTACGAATAACATTATAGTAAAACAATTGATTGTGAACTTCGGTTCTTTCTCCATAGTAGACACCGGTAAACACAATAAATTTGAAATCTTCCAAAGCATCACATAATTTACACATAGCAACAGAATCATCTAAAGTATATTTTCTTATCTCTTTAGTCTCCGGATCATAGTACTCCATTCCATCCCCGATCGAACCAAAATATTTTTGATTTCTTGAATCAATTACCATATTGGGATTACCATCTCGATCATATAGAGTAAGCGATTTGGGAACACTTTTCAGGCACTTTTCAACTAAAGCACGTGGTATTCGAATGTAACCATCTTCACCAACACTACATCCATTGTCTACTAAAAGTTTAAGTACAATATCACCACCGACTTTTACCCCGATAGTCTCCAAAACTTCCATGCTTTTCTCATGGATTGTTCCTATTTTTTCGGAATCTAATACCGAATAAGAAACATTACTTTCCAATTTGTTCTCCATTTTTTCCCCCTTATTTAAAATACCTTACTTCGTTAAATCTCCGACATTTTCGGTAGTTTCCCTACTTTGGGAAATCACTATATATAAGATGTTCTGTTTGTTTCATTCCACTTATTTAGCAACAATTTTAAAACAGACTGTGCTCAAACTATTATAATCAATAAATCTAACATGTAGGAGTCAGGTTACCTTTACTATAATCAAAATTAGGAATTTCTTTTGCACGAAGTTGCTTTGCATTATATAAAACAACCAGAAATGACATATGTGATACATTATTACATGGCTTAAATTCTATATCTCCCATAACAACTTCAATATTAAAGTAGCCTTTATCAGTATTAACAAAGCCTTTTATTCTATATGCCTTTTCTTTAAATTCGCTTAGCCACGTATTTAGGGCATTAAAATCAATTATTCCATCAAATTCATATAACTTGCGTTGCAACACGAGATCTAACGGTGCGCCTGTACTTTCTTTCTTACTGTGATTTAAATTCTTGAACACTTCATAGTCAACCTTAGAATAAGTAGTTTCAATAATAGGCGCCTCACCGTTTATCATTATTATTTCTTTGCGAATTTCTGATAAATCATCCACTAGATCGCATTTGTTCAAAACGAATAAATCAGCTGATTTTACTTGGCTTTCAACACAAATCGCTGTTTTTAGAACTTTTTTGAAATTCTTGGCATCTATTAATGCAACAATTCCTCTGTAGTCAAAAGTAACATTGTAAAGATTTTTCATCTGATCGATAATATCGTCGCTTGTCAAAGGGTCAGATAATCCAGAAGTTTCAACGATAATCGTATCTACTTCCAAATCATTTGCCATCTTTAAACAATCCATAAACAAATCTTTTCTGCAAACACAAAAGATTGATCCATTTGTAATCTCGTAACTTTCAATTCCTTCACTGTTCAGTACGTCAGAATCAACTCCCACTGCGCCATATTCATTGACTATTATTGCTAGTTTTTCGTTGTTGAAATTTTTCGCAATTTCTTGAAGGAAGGTTGTCTTGCCAGCTCCTAAAAAACCAGTTATGAGATACAATTTCTTCATGTTACATTACCTCGTTAATGGATTCCTCTAATTCCGTTTTGCTTGGAATAATAGATGAGTAAGCTAATTTTCCGTTTATATACATAGCAGGAAGATTTCCAACTCCCATTTTCATGCATCTTGCAATATTTTCTTTTTCAGTAAACTTGTATTCAATGACATCAATTTTATCTCCATATGTTTCTTTAGCAACGTTTGCCGCTCCCATCATATATGTACATGCAGCACAAGTTTCTGAATCTAGCGTGAATACCTCAACTAGTGGTTTAGCCAAAGATGCATAGTCAGGAATAATTACTTCAATATTTTCAAAAGTGCCACCTTCATAATTTTTAATCATTTCTCTACATTTTTCAGTTTCGATTACAGCTTGCCCGGCACCAATAGTATTTTCTGCAGGAACCGTAAATGGCATATCGCAACCAGGTGAAATAATCAAATTCTTATGTGTTAGTGTATCTAATAAGCCAATTACGTATTTCATGTTGTCTTGTTGTGTTCCGTGCAACATTGTAGTAGTTAAAGGGATATTTCCGCATAAAACCACATTGTATTCGTCAGTAATTTCTTTCGCTTCTGACATTTTGACATTTTCATCTACGGCAATACTATCTGGGTTCGTTTTGCACATTACTTCGATGTTGCGAGTCGCATTACCGCAAACGAAAAATGAACTGTATAATCCTTTTTCCTTTATGTATTTGAATATTTCAGTATATGCATCTGAACAAAATTCCTCGAAGTGATCTGCGGATATCTGCGATATAAGTGGGTCAACCATCGCAATTACGTGCATACCTACCTTTTCGTACATGTCGATTAGTGCCTTTGAAACTGCGACGCAATAGTCCATTAACTCTTTTACATAGTCTTCGTCATCGAACATGTCCATAAAAATGTCATTTCCTCGCAAATGAGAAGCTAATGTAAACGGTCCACAAAGTGTAGCATAAAGAGCAATTTCTTCTCCATATTTCTTTACCATTTTATCCATTACGCTAAGAATAATTGGTAGGCGTCCATCTTTTTCTGAAGGTACAAGGCATTTGCAAGGCACTTCGTCTACGTTTGCAAGGGGATGAGTTTTTACCGATGGAGGACCTTGGTCTGCCCATACGAGTTCGCATCCTAATATTTCAGCTTCTATTTGTAAATCAAAAAATACAGGGAATCCGTCTGGGCTAAATAGCTTAATCGACTCATCCATACCCTCGATTATTTTGTCTTCGTCTGTGAGCATTTCCGTCGCATTATATCCGACCAAATGTCCCGCGTGAACACCTACAAATGGTAACCAAGGAACTCTTGGTGTATCTTTGTGTAATAACACGTCGAAAACAAGCTTCTTTCTATTCATATAAAAAATTCCTTTCAATATTTGTTTTAGTTTAGGGACTACTTGCTTATATAATACAGGTTCCCATTGTTATTTTTCTTTTCTGATATTTTTTATTTAGACATTTGAGCTGTAAATTTAACTGCTTCATCAGCGGCGGATGCCCCATCTGGAGTATACATATCCGCGCCCACTTTATCACAGAATTCTTGTGTAACCGGAGCTCCTCCAATCATGAATTTTACTTTTTCCTTATATCCATCTTCTTCAAATAGGTCAATTGTATTTTTTATTTCTCCCATTGTAGTCGTTAGAAGTGCAGAACAGCATACAAGCTGTGCATTGTGATCTTTTGCACTTTGAAGAAAAGTTTCTGGTGCAACGTCAACGCCTAAATCTATTACATCTAAGCCTTTACCTTCCATCATCATCTTTACAAGGTTTTTCCCAATGTCGTGTAAGTCCCCCTTAACAGTTCCAATTACTGCAACACCTTTAGACTCTGCACCAGCTTCTATTAATAGTGGCTTTAATAGTTCTGTTCCTGCATTCATTGCACGAGCAGCGACGAGAACTTCTGGTACAAATACCTCGTTATTTTTAAATCGCTCACCTATAATGTTCATCCCCTTTAGAAGGCCTTCTTCTAAAATTTCTGTTGCACATAATCCCTGTTCGATTGCTTGTGGGACTAATTCCTTAATATTTTTCGCTTTTCCCTTTTGAATAAATTCACTAATTTCTTCTAATATTGCCATAATCCATACCTCCCATGCATTTAAAATATAGACTCACTTTTATTACTATCTTTTAACTGTGCACTTTATTCTTTCTCCCTATGACAATTTGTCGCATAGGATCGACATCGCATTACTGCATATATTTCTAAATATGTTTTCATTCTAGCATATGTGTTTTTGACTGTATTGTATTATTCTGTTTTATTTTGTAAAATTTTGCCATATAAATCTGACAATTCAAAAAAAAACAAAAAAAGGAGAATACATTATACTAGTATTCCCCCTCAATATTAATAAAATTAACATCTAAATTAAGATAGTATCACTTTATTTCATCAATACAAAATTATTAGTTTATCCTTTGTCTCCTATACTCACCAGGGGATATTCCCGTCCTTTTTTTAAATACTTTAGTAAAATAACTTTGGTCTACAAAACCTGTGCAGTTTGCGATTTGAACTATTGGAACATTTGTTTCAGAAAGTAATTCTTTACTTTTCTTAACGCGAAGTTCATTCACATATTCTGTAAAATTGCACTCCAACTCGCTTTTAAATATTTTGCATAAATAGGAATCACTGATATAGACGTAACTTGCTACGTCTGATAAAGTAATTTTCTGCGAATAATTCATTTTTATATATTCTGTAGCCTTACATATTATATTCTTATTACTGACATCCTTTAGGTTTACTATCATATCTACAAATGCACATATAGGTAAATTCAACCATGACATCAAAGCTTCCGAATAATCTATTTTTTGTAACTCATTGATATATACTCTCTCGAGTTCGAAAACTTCGCCAGGCACTGCCCCAGTTTTTATTACGATTCTTGATAATAAAATTAAAAGCTCGGAAATTCTAAATTTTTGGGCTTCAAAATCCATTTTTGAAGAACTAAATAAGTATGTAAAATACTTATTTACTATCTCCACAGCAAGTTCTTTATCATATAAAGTGATTGCTGTTTCCAACTCCCTTTCACATTTAATAAAAAAATTATTAGCTTCTATATCCTCCGAAAGATTATATATATTATTCAATATACTTCTCTGCGAAATTTCTTTAGGAGCATCATTGTAAAATGCATACGTTTGGTAAATAATTTCACTTATTGAATATACAGCCTTTGTAGATATTCCTCTTAAGCCATGAGGAGCTTCATTTAACCCCTCCATCATTATTGGACCAGTTACCAAACATTGATTCGAATATACGTTTCTAATCGCAATATAAACTAGGTTATTCTTACAATGATAAATATATTTATTCCCCCATCTACTTGTCTCTTTGCACGCCTTTACATGATGCCAGGCAAACTCACATTGAGAGCATTCGTGACAATAATACGGTTCATCGATAAATTTATTACTTTTCATATCAACTACAAAAGTTGATATGTTCGTGATATTATATATATGTTCTCTTACGTGGTCTAAGTCAAACATTAGTATCCTCTCTTCTTATATACTAGTATTACTCCATTTTGCAGAAATTTTCTTTCCTGTATATTCAGCGGTAACAGTCTGCCCCGGTTTACATATTAAAAATCTATCATCCCAGTTTCCATTAATAAGATCATTGATAAATGTTAAATCTGAAGTCGTTTCCATGTAGTTCCAGTCAAAATCCTCGGCACTTTGCTGTACTAAATCTCTTTCTTTTGAGTCATCGTATTTATCTGATTTGATGAAAAATAAGCTTTCATAGCTTTTTGTGTGTGCCGTTTCTTGTTCTATTAGATATGTGGCCGTATCTTCATCGTATTCATCAACGTAGTGGTTGTAAAGATTGTCATAGTGTTTTTTTGATGGAAGGCATCCATTTTCTACCCAACCTTTGTTAAGCCAGTATATTCCCTTATGTTTATTAAAATATTCCAGATACTTATTTTGGGAACCTAAAAATAATGCAATGCAGTCATCGCATCGAGGAATAACTAAGGGGAGAGTTTTGGATTTCAATCCTACTACACCGTTAGAACATAGTCCATATCCAATAATAATTGCAGTAAATTTTTTCCTTTCGTCGAATTTTCCATGATATCCCTGTGCAAAAGATTCTTGCATTTCTTCAATTTCGTCAATTTTTGATTGGATGGCTTCTTTAAGCTTGGCGGGAGTGTCGTGCAATCCTTGCTTTAGAAAAAAAGGGTGAACCATGTTACTTGAATTCATCATGCTGCAACTTATATCTCGAGATAGTACCATGCATGAGATGAGAGCTAAATTCATTTTTTTCTCCTAATTAAAATAAATATTATACTATTAAACCTGGATTCTGTTTTATTATAATACTACATATTAATATTTAATTCTACGGAATAAATACAATATTTGACATATCGAATAAATTTTAATAAACTTATAAAATATAACATTATTGTTTTAAATTGATTTCAAGTAAACAAAAGGAAGAAAAATGGCAATATATACAGCAAACAAAATAATTGATGCAAAGGATTTTTTGCGTGAAAAAATGGCATTCCCATGCTCTGGAAAAGGACTTTGCGGCAAATGCAAATTCAAAGTAAAAGGAAATGTATCGGAAATAACAGAAAAAGAAAAAAAATATTTATCCGAGGAAGATCTTGAGAATGATATACGCTTAGCATGTTGCACTAAATTCCTAGGCGAAGTGGATATAGAAACATTAGAGTACAAATCAGATATCCTTGGATTATCTAATACAGTACTTGAAAATAAAAATAATCAAGACATTGTGTGTGCGATTGACATTGGTACGACGACAGTAGTATGTGTTATTTATGACATAAATAATCAAAAGGTACTGGCGGAAATCCTTGAAGAAAATTCTCAAAGGGCGTATGGCGCTGATGTTATTTCAAGGATTACAGTTTGCACTGAAAATGGCGTAGAACTACTTTCTTCTATAATAAAAGAACAATTAACTGGAATGTATACTAAAGCGATTCGAGCTGCTTTTTCTAAAGATATAACATCAAATTCATGTAGCACAACCGAAAAAAGAAAAGACACTGAATTAGCTGGAAGCAGTGTGAGTGATGCGTATTTAGATTTAAGCCAAATAAATAAAACTGTGATTACTGGAAATACCACTATGCTACATATTCTAGAAGGAATGAATCCTGAGAAGCTCGGATATTCACCATTTGAAACAACATCATTATTCGGATACGAATCGAAAACGTTCAATGCATATCTGCCCAAGTGCGTTAGTGCATATGTGGGCGCGGATCTCTTGTGCGCAGTTCTGAGTTCCGATTTGTTAGAGTCAGATAAAGTATCTCTTTTAGTTGACATAGGCACAAATGGAGAAATGGCTATATATAAAAACAAAAAACTTGTATGCTGCTCCGTCGCGGCGGGACCGGCTTTTGAGGGGTGGGGGCTTTCCTGTGGTAGCTCCGCTATTGAAGGTGCCATTACAGGATTTGAAAAAGTAGCCGATCAGTATATAATAAATTATATTGGAAATACACCTAATGTGGAAATACAGAGTATTTGTGGTTCAGGGATTATTAGTTTAATAAGTATTCTGATCAATGAAAATATTATTGAAGAATCAGGTGCTTTTAACGAAGAAATAAATAATAGCTTACCATCTTTACTAAACGCTGATGGTGAGAGTTCGAGTTTGGGTAAACTAGTAAATGAAGATGATGAAATTAGATTTTATATTGGAAACACAGATGTTTATATAGCTCAAAAAGATATAAGGCAAATTCAGCTTGCAAAATCGGCGATTTGCGCAGGAGTCTATACACTGTTGGAGAAAACTGATACTGATGCAACGTCCGTGGAAGCACTTTATATATGCGGCGGATTCGGCTCTCACCTTGACATAGACTCCGCGTGCAATATAGGATTACTCCCTTCAGAAGTTAGCGATAAAATTAAAGTAATTGGCAATGCAGCTTTATCGGGAGCCCTCAGAATATCTGTAGGATATGAAGAAGTTCCTGAAATTTATGAAGAAATTAATCTTTCCGCGTCACGTAAATTCATGGATTACTACATCGACTGCATGACATTTTAGAGGTATCTTTCTCAGTCATCACTAATATTTTTTCATTTTACTTCTACACCATCATGCAAGAAATTCTTGCACATTAGCGCATCCTCTATCTTCTTTCCGCAAGAAATTCTTGCTATTTTACCCCTTATTTTCTTTCACATTATGTTGTTTTACACAAATACACCATGATTATTCTCATAGTTATTTTAAATTACACTCATTTTTTATATTCCATTCCTATGCCCTATACTTTAAGTATTTCCTGTATTTTCAATGTATTTTATCTTCTCTTTTTATTCAAACCTATCAATTTTCTACCATCCCAATTTTTAGTCATCCTCTTTTGGCACGCATATTGCTTTTCAATTATTGCATAAATTAAATCAACCTCTATTTATATTTGCAATATTAAACTGATCATATTTAAGTTAAGGAGAAAATAAATGAGTGAGCAAAAAAGCTACATGGACAGAATTAATAGGCTAAAGCAACGTGTTTTAGACACAAAACCCGAAGTAGACATGGAAAATGCTGTGATTGTTACCCAAGCTTTCAAAGAAAGTGAAGGACAACCACATTACTATCAAAAAGCATATTCGGTACAACAAACACTACTAAAGAAAAGCATTCCACTTTGGGATGATGAGCTAATCGTAGGAAACTCCGGTAGCAAACAAAGAAGTGGTCTATGTTGTCCTGATGATAGTGTTGCTTTCTTAAGAAGAGAAGTTGACACAATCCACGAACGTGAATATGACCCATTCCACTTTAGAGAAGAAGATAAAGAAGTTTTTAGGAACGTAGTTTTACCTTACTGGACAGGAAAATCAATCAACGATAAATGGGATGCACAAATTCCAGACGATGTGAGACAACTGCGTGACTGTGGAGTTCTTTATATAGATAGAAAATGCGTTAGAGGATGGGGAGAACTAACACCTGATTACGAAATGATAATCAAAGAGGGTGTAGTTGGAATAGAAAAACGAATTAATGACGCTTTAGCATCTATGGATATCACTGCCCCTGGAGATTACAAAAAAATCAAATATCTAAATGCACTTCTTTTAGTAACTGATGGAATCAGACAATTAGGCAAAAGATATTCTGAAAAAGCAGCAGCAATGGCGAAAGAAGAAAAAGACCCTAAAAGAAAAGAAGAATTGCTTAAAATCGCTCAAGTTTGCGACAGAGTTCCAGAAAATCCGGCGGAAACATTCCACGAAGCTATTCAATCTATGTTCTTCTTGCATACATGCGTATATATGGAACATGAATCTGCAAGCTACAACCCAGGCTGTTTTGACCAATACATGTACCCGTACTACAAGGCTGATATAGAAGCAGGTAGAATCACACAAGATGAAGCACAAGAGTTACTTAATTGCCTATGGGTAAAACTATCTGAACCTTGTCTTTTCCAAGATGAAACGAGTGCAAGATATTCAGCAGGATATCCTTTATTCCAAAACTTATGCGTAGGTGGTGTAGACAAAAATGGAATGGATGCGGTTAACGATTTATCATATATGATATTACAAGCAACAACTGAAGTTCAAATGTTCCAACCTTCTCTTTCTGTTAAATATAATTTAGCAAGAAACCCAGACAAGTTCCTTCGTAAGGTAGTTGAATTATTGCAACTAGGAACAGGGTTCCCAGCATTCCACAGCGATGAAGCGGGAATATTGATGATGTTAAACAAAGGAATTCCATTACCAGAAGCATATGACTGGGCACCTTGCGGTTGCGTAGAAACCTCACTTGCTGGAAAACAACGTTGTTACACATCATATGCAGACTATAACCTCGGTGCAATAGTAGAATTCGCACTTAACGATGGTAAAAGCGTAAAATATGACAAATATATTTCAGCAAGAACAGGCGATCCAAGAAACTTTGCTACATACGAAGAATTCCTTGAAGCAGTAAAAGAGCAAATCAGATATGTGCTTCGTCTCATGGTTGCGGCAAACCAAGTTACAACCGAAATCGTAAATGAAATGGAATGCCCTGTGGCATCTCTGACATTCAAAGAATGCTTAGAAACTGGACTAGACTACGCATGGGGCGGTGCAAAGTACAGCATCGGTGATGGGCTTGATGCAATAGGTGCAGCAGACTTAATCAATAGTGTTCTAGCAATAAAAGAAGTTGTATTTGAAAAGAAACAAGTTACAATGGATAAACTTTGCGATGCTTTGAGTGCAAACTTTGAAGGATACGAAGACGTATATCAAATGTGCAAAAATGCTGTAAAATTCGGTAACGACGATGAAGTTGCAAATAGCTTAGCTAGAGATTTATTCAATTTCATCGCGGACTATATCGAAAGTTTCCAACACGTATACGGCAAATTTACAGGCGGTATCTTACCAGTATCTGGAAATACACCTTTTGGCTCTCATGTGTCTGCACTTCCATCAGGAAGAAAAGCAGGTTTACCTTTGGCAGACGGCCTTAGCCCTGAACAGGGAACAGACAAAGGAGGCATGAGTGCAGTTATTAAGAGCGTAGCAAACATTCCTCATGGAAGATTTAATCAAGGTACATTACTTAACCAAAAATTAGATCCAGCATTCGCACGCGGAGAAGGCTCTGTACCTGCACTTATGAACTTCTTAAAGAGCATGTGTGCACTTGGAGTATTCCATGTTCAATTTAATGTAGTAGACGAAGAAGAACTAAGAGATGCACAAGTTAATCCTGAAGATCATCAAGGATTACTAATCCGTGTAGCAGGATACACTGCATACTTTACTGAATTAGGACCTGAAACACAAGGAGACATCATAACTAGAACTTCTCAGAAAAAAGTATAAAACTTACATACACATTTTAGCGTAATTTCCTCTCCTTTGACACTTCAAAGGGGAGGTATTTATAGAAAAAATAATAAACGGAAAGGAGGAGTGTTATGAATACATTGTGGTTTTTTCTCATTTTAATTACAGTAATTGTAATTACTGGAATAGCTGGCCTTGTATGGTGGTCAAATCGCCCAGCCGATGAATACGATAAGCTATTAGATTCGCTTAATAAAGAGTAACTCTAACTATTATTTAAAAGAAAGGAATAAAAATGGATATAAGGACAGTATCAATTATTTATTTTGTTATATTTATTGCTTCAATGGTTTTAATTGCGGTTTTTGCAGCAAGACAAAAGAACGCATCAGGAAGCGATGCGGCTAAAGAACAGTTTCTTGGAGGAAATAAAATTCCATTCGCAGTACTAGCTGTCTCATACGCGGCTTCATTTGCAAGTTCAGGCTCATTTATGGGAGACCCTGCTGTAATTTCAGTAGATGGATACTCTTATCTTTGGATGATGGTAGGATGTCTATCTGGAGTTATGATAATGACAGCTTTAGTTGTTCGTAAAATGCGTATTCAATGCGAAAAATTAGGAGTAATGTCTCCTGTAGAATATGTAAGCGCAAGATTTGATAGTAAATTCTTAAGAGCTCTAATGGGACTAATCTGTGCAGGATGTTTCTTCGTATCTCTTATTGCTCAATTTAGAGCAGCTTCTATCTTATTAGAACATTTTATCGGAATCCAAACTGATATCGGTGTTATGATTGTTGGAGCTGTTGTATTATTATGTACTGTTATTGGTGGCCTTCGTTCAGTTGCATGGACAGATGCTATCCAAGGCGTTGTTATGGCTGTAATGACAGTAATATTATTTGTTGTTGGAATTATTGAAGCTGGCGGTATAGAAAACCTACACAACACATTTGCTAATATAGACCCAGAAATGGTTCAACTTGCGCAAGATGATATGTGGGGAGACTGGGGTCCACTAGGAGCGATAGGTATCGTTGTATTCGGACTACTTGTAATGCCTGCTCAACCTTACTTAACATCACGCTATATGGCAATAAAAGGCTTGACAAGAAAAGCAATAGCACAATTTGCACTTGTACTAACTGTATTTGCTGCTATTTTCGGATTAAACAACTTCGCAGGAGTTACAGGTAGAGTATTGTTCCCAGATGCTGCAGCCGACTATATCGTAGTAACACTTGCAACTGGAATCTTGCCGGTTGCACTCTCTTGCCTAATTATGATCGGTCTATTTTCAGCGATCCTAACAACAAGTACATCTATGTTACTGATTGTCGGACAAAGTATAGGTAGAGACTTCATGGTAGTAGTAAAACCTGAACTAAGTACAGGTAGCCAAGTTAAAATTTCAAATATTACTTGTCTTGCTGTAGTTGGATTAGCTGTATTTTTCAATATAACAAATACACCAGAATTACTGACACTATTAAACCTAATTGGAATGACTGGAGTTGGAGCTTCTTTGGCAATGCCTTTATACATGGGAGTTTTACACAAAAATGCTACTAAAGAAGCTGCTATTGCTTCTTGCGTTGTTGGAATTGGAAGCACCATCCTTTTCAACCTTATCGTAGAATCTGTTGGATATGGAGTAATTTATGGAGCTCCGCCACTATGCGCAGTACTAGCATACCTTATAGTGAATCCTATCATCTTAAAAACAAAAGGATTAGATCCACATATTGCAAAATTAGGTTCTGTAGAACTATAGTATAAAGCATAAAATTATATTTACACATACCAGACTGTTTAATAATAGAAGCAGTCTGGTTATCAATTCAATAATAAGAGATTTTCAATATTGTTTCGGAAAGGAAATGAAATGAAAGCAAGAAAAATGTTTAACACAATTGAGACTCACACTCAAGGACATCCATGCAGAACTGTAGTGAGTGGACTGCCGCATATTCCAGGATCAACTATGCAGGAAAAATTCACTTATATGCAAGAAAAAGGTGATTGGTTTAGAAAACTACTATCATATGAACCGCGTGGAAATGAAATTATGGGTGGAACAATCATAACTAACCCATGCACAGAAGGTACTGATGTGGGAATACTATATTACGAGGCGAGTTGTTGGTTACCGATGTGTGGAGCAAGTACAATTGGTGTAGCAACTGCGCTAATCGAAACTGGAATGGTAAATGTTACGGAACCGATTACAAATATCAAATTTGACACTCCTGCTGGAGTTGTTGCGGTTGAGGCTCGTGTTGAAAATGGCGTTGCAAAAGAAGTATCTTTCATCAATGCTCCTGCCCTAGTTTTAGTTAAAGATGCAAAAGTTGACACAAAAGAATTTGGAAGTATCGACTTCGATGTATCTTGGGGCGGAAATGTATATGCAATCGTAGAAGCTAGTAAGTTTGATATTGATATCAAAACCGCAAACATAGGCAGATTAGTTGAAATTGCTAATTCTATCGCAAAAGATATGAATGAACAAATTGCTATTTCTCATCCATTATTTCCTTTTGTTAATAAAATTACACACGTTCAATTCTTTGGACCTCCAAAATCTGGAAAAGCGGACATTCAGAACTGCGTTGTCGCTTTACCTAAAGTAGTTGATCGCTCACCGTGTGGAACTGGAACTTGTGCAAAAGCAGCGTTGTTGTTTAATGAAGGAAAACTAAAAGTTGGTGAAAGCTTTACTCATGAAAGTGTTATTGGAGCAACTTTCAAATGCGAAGTTGTAGAAGAAACCTCTGTAGAAGGAATACAAGCTGTTTATCCAAAAGTAACTAGCTCTGCAAATATTATGGGATTTGCTACATGGATTTTAGATCCAGACGATCCTTTCCAAGAAGGGTTCTTACTTATATAGTAAGCCATATATTTAAAACACTATCCAATCATAAATTAAATTCTTACTAATTATTTTAGAATTTAATACACATTAAGTGATATAATCAATCCCAAAAATACGGGTAAGTATGGAATAGTACTTACCCGTATTTTTATTTAATTTTGCCTCTTTCAATCTTATTCAAACTATAACTACAAATTGCAATATTTTTTCTTCTTTATTTCAATCTTACTGCATTAGACACTTTACAATTTACGATTCTATATTTAAGCCCTCCATGTATTCAATGACAGAGTGCAAGAATTTCTTAGGTCACACGTAAGATACAACTTTAAAGCAAGAACTTCTTGCACTTAACGCCTTTCTCTCCCGAAATAGCAAGAAATTCTTGCTATTTTACCCCTTATTTTCTTTCACATTATGTTGTTTTACACAAATACACCATGATTATTCTCATAGTTATTTTAAATTACACTCATTTTTTATATTCCATTCCTATGCCCTATACTTTAAGTATTTCCTGTATTTTCAATGTATTTTATCTTCTCTTTTTATTCAAACCTATCAATTTTCTACCATCCCAATTTTTAGTCATCCTCTTTTGGCACGCATATTGCTTTTCAATTATTGCATAAATTAAATCAACCTCTATTTATATTTGCAATATTAAACTGATCATATTTAAGTTAAGGAGAAAATAAATGAGTGAGCAAAAAAGCTACATGGACAGAATTAATAGGCTAAAGCAACGTGTTTTAGACACAAAACCCGAAGTAGACATGGAAAATGCTGTGATTGTTACCCAAGCTTTCAAAGAAAGTGAAGGACAACCACATTACTATCAAAAAGCATATTCGGTACAACAAACACTACTAAAGAAAAGCATTCCACTTTGGGATGATGAGCTAATCGTAGGAAACTCCGGTAGCAAACAAAGAAGTGGTCTATGTTGTCCTGATGATAGTGTTGCTTTCTTAAGAAGAGAAGTTGACACAATCCACGAACGTGAATATGACCCATTCCACTTTAGAGAAGAAGATAAAGAAGTTTTTAGGAACGTAGTTTTACCTTACTGGACAGGAAAATCAATCAACGATAAATGGGATGCACAAATTCCAGACGATGTGAGACAACTGCGTGACTGTGGAGTTCTTTATATAGATAGAAAATGCGTTAGAGGATGGGGAGAACTAACACCTGATTACGAAATGATAATCAAAGAGGGTGTAGTTGGAATAGAAAAACGAATTAATGACGCTTTAGCATCTATGGATATCACTGCCCCTGGAGATTACAAAAAAATCAAATATCTAAATGCACTTCTTTTAGTAACTGATGGAATCAGACAATTAGGCAAAAGATATTCTGAAAAAGCAGCAGCAATGGCGAAAGAAGAAAAAGACCCTAAAAGAAAAGAAGAATTGCTTAAAATCGCTCAAGTTTGCGACAGAGTTCCAGAAAATCCGGCGGAAACATTCCACGAAGCTATTCAATCTATGTTCTTCTTGCATACATGCGTATATATGGAACATGAATCTGCAAGCTACAACCCAGGCTGTTTTGACCAATACATGTACCCGTACTACAAGGCTGATATAGAAGCAGGTAGAATCACACAAGATGAAGCACAAGAGTTACTTAATTGCCTATGGGTAAAACTATCTGAACCTTGTCTTTTCCAAGATGAAACGAGTGCAAGATATTCAGCAGGATATCCTTTATTCCAAAACTTATGCGTAGGTGGTGTAGACAAAAATGGAATGGATGCGGTTAACGATTTATCATATATGATATTACAAGCAACAACTGAAGTTCAAATGTTCCAACCTTCTCTTTCTGTTAAATATAATTTAGCAAGAAACCCAGACAAGTTCCTTCGTAAGGTAGTTGAATTATTGCAACTAGGAACAGGGTTCCCAGCATTCCACAGCGATGAAGCGGGAATATTGATGATGTTAAACAAAGGAATTCCATTACCAGAAGCATATGACTGGGCACCTTGCGGTTGCGTAGAAACCTCACTTGCTGGAAAACAACGTTGTTACACATCATATGCAGACTATAACCTCGGTGCAATAGTAGAATTCGCACTTAACGATGGTAAAAGCGTAAAATATGACAAATATATTTCAGCAAGAACAGGCGATCCAAGAAACTTTGCTACATACGAAGAATTCCTTGAAGCAGTAAAAGAGCAAATCAGATATGTGCTTCGTCTCATGGTTGCGGCAAACCAAGTTACAACCGAAATCGTAAATGAAATGGAATGCCCTGTGGCATCTCTGACATTCAAAGAATGCTTAGAAACTGGACTAGACTACGCATGGGGCGGTGCAAAGTACAGCATCGGTGATGGGCTTGATGCAATAGGTGCAGCAGACTTAATCAATAGTGTTCTAGCAATAAAAGAAGTTGTATTTGAAAAGAAACAAGTTACAATGGATAAACTTTGCGATGCTTTGAGTGCAAACTTTGAAGGATACGAAGACGTATATCAAATGTGCAAAAATGCTGTAAAATTCGGTAACGACGATGAAGTTGCAAATAGCTTAGCTAGAGATTTATTCAATTTCATCGCGGACTATATCGAAAGTTTCCAACACGTATACGGCAAATTTACAGGCGGTATCTTACCAGTATCTGGAAATACACCTTTTGGCTCTCATGTGTCTGCACTTCCATCAGGAAGAAAAGCAGGTTTACCTTTGGCAGACGGCCTTAGCCCTGAACAGGGAACAGACAAAGGAGGCATGAGTGCAGTTATTAAGAGCGTAGCAAACATTCCTCATGGAAGATTTAATCAAGGTACATTACTTAACCAAAAATTAGATCCAGCATTCGCACGCGGAGAAGGCTCTGTACCTGCACTTATGAACTTCTTAAAGAGCATGTGTGCACTTGGAGTATTCCATGTTCAATTTAATGTAGTAGACGAAGAAGAACTAAGAGATGCACAAGTTAATCCTGAAGATCATCAAGGATTACTAATCCGTGTAGCAGGATACACTGCATACTTTACTGAATTAGGACCTGAAACACAAGGAGACATCATAACTAGAACTTCTCAGAAAAAAGTATAAGAAATTTGCTTTTACCAAGTATAAATACTTCCTCTCTAATTACTAATATTTGAGAGGAAGTATCTATAATAACATACTGATATCGATATGAAAGGAGGAAGAAATATTATTTTTAGCTAATGAGAAAGCATATACTATATCTCACTAGCGAAAAAATATATAGGAATTATTCTATGTATTTTTTTATCGTGTTTTGAAGGGAGAATAAAATGGTTGATTCTACGATAAGAAATATTACGCTTTTTTTATTACTTGCGGATTTGATATTTTGCATATCAATTGGTCTTTACACAAGAAAAAAGGTCACACACGCTGATGACTACTTTATAGCTGGCAAGAAAACTGGCCCGATAATGATGACACTAACTGCTTGGGCAAGTTTACTAGGAGCTGGTTATTTTGTTGGCCAAGCTGGAAGAGGCGCAATGATGGGCATCTCAGCTTATTGGCAATTGTTTGGTGAAGGAATTATAGCTGGTATTGTAATGGCCTTATTCATTGGCCCATATCTAGCAAGATTTAAATATTACTCGATGGCACACTTCATTGGAGACCACATTTGTGGCGGAGATGTCGCTATTAGACGTATTGCGGGAATTGCGAATTTCTTCCCTAATATGTTATGGGCAGGAGCTCAAATAATGGGGATTGCCTATGTAGTACAAACATTATTTGGTATAGATTATAGAGTAGTAGCTCTTATATGCGGTATTGTATTTATTTTCTACACAGTAAGTGGCGGAATTGAAGCGGTTATTATTACAGATGCACTCCACGGAAGTATTGCCCTTGTTTCTTGCTTCTTGGTTGTATTTTTTGCACTTGATTTAATTAATTTTGATTTGGATTTTTTACGAGCTGAAGTTACGGCAATAGATCCAAACATGTGGGATTCTACAGGTAGCCTCACTACAGTACAAATAATTACTGCGTTCATGACCGGATTCTTAGGCACTTTGGCAAATCCAATCTACTGGAATAGGGCATTCGCAGCGAAAGATCCTAAGACATGTAAGAAAGCGTATATCGTTGCATTTACTGTAGGAACAATTCTACCTCTTGCAACAATTCTTATAGGAATAATAGCATTTACCTATAATCCAGAAGTTGGTGACCAAGCGTTAATCTGGTTAGTAGCAAATGAAATGCCTCCATTTATGCTTGCAATAGTCTCACTAGCTATATTAGCTGCTACATTAAGTTCCGCTGATACTCACTTAAATTGTGCGTCTGCTAATATTATTGCTGACGTAATGGATCCTACATCAAAACTATCTACTGCTCAAACTATTAAATATAGTAGATATGCAACATTAATTTGCGGGGTTATTTCAATAACTGTTGCGATGTATGCTGATTTCATTTACAGACTTGCTAATTTTGGATATGCTGTTTGCGGTGGTGTTTTAATACCTTTATTTGTATTAGGCCTATTGATGAAAAATAAGAAATCAGAAACTTATTCATCAAAACTATCCTCTACAGGTGCGCAACTTGGAATGATCCTCGGAATTCTTTCTGCAATGGCATTCGAATCAATCCCTGTTCTTTATAACGCTTTAGGCGGCGGAGTACTCCCTGCCGTTGTTATGACTGTGGCAGGAGTTTTCATTGGAAATGCAATACATAAGAGCAAAAACGTTTCTGCGTAAACCTAACTAAATACAGTTCCAATAATATAGTACTAAGCTTCCCTCCGTAACAAAATTATAGAGGGAAGTTTTTTTAACACTAAAAACATGTTTCATTACATATGTTATTTTTTTACCTAATATATAATTTCTTATTTGTGATTATGGCACAAGTATTGCGTATTAAAATAGTATTAAATACGAAAGGAGCGCAGTAAAATTGAGTAATATAAAAAGAATGATTCAAACCGTGGAATGCCACGCAGGAGAACCTATGAGAGTAATCACAGGCGGGGTTCCTATACCTCCGGGCAATACAGTTTTTGAACAAATGCAATGGCTTGAAAAAAACGATGACCAACTCAGAAAACTGATGTTAAGAGAACCCAGAGGATATCCAGCCGTTTGTTGCAATCTACTAGTTCCACCAAAAAACCCTAAAGCTTCAATGGGCTATATAATTATGGAACAGACCGCATATTGTGTTATGTCGGGTGGCAACACAATATCTGTAGCCACAGTCTTGCTCGAAACAGGTATGATTCCTATGAAAGAACCAATTACAGAATTTTACCTTGAAGCGCCCGCCGGTTTAATACATATTAAAGCAGAATGCAAGAATGGCAAAGTAAAAGGAGTAACATTCACTAATGTCCCTGTATTTGTTGCGATTAAAGACACTGTAATTGACGTCCCGCAAATTGGTAAAGTTACAGCGGATATTGTTTGGGGTGGAGACTGGTTCGTTATGGCTGATTACCGTCAATTCGATGGATTGAAATTAGAATCTCAAACCGGCGCTCAAATGACTAAAATTGGATCCCTGTTAATAAAAGCTGCACAAGAGCAGTGTCCTGTCAGACATCCTCATTATCCGGATGTTGAAATTAAAATTGCATCACTAACTGGTCCAGCATATACAAAGGGACACGATTCTAGAAGCGCAATAATTAATCTGAGTGGCGAGGTTGATTTTAATAATCCAGCCACTTGGACTGGGGTTCTCGATCGATCTTGTTGTGGCACTGGAACTTGTGCAAAAATGGCATATGCACACGCTAGAGGAGAATTAGACTTAGAAAAACCATATATAAATGAAAATATTCTTGGTCTTACTTTTACAGGTAAATTATTAGAAGAAACAACTGTGGCTGATAATAAAGCTTTCATTCCATCTTTAACTGGACAAGCATTTATTTACGGATACAGCAACTACGTACTTGATGCGGAAGACCCTTTTACTGAAGGATTTACCGTAGGTGATATATGGGGCTAATTATTTTTTATTATTAGGAGGTAAAAATGAGTTTTAAAAGAAGTTTTCAAGCGGTAGACACACACTCGGGAGAACCGATGCGTGTAGTAACAGGGGGAATACCTAATATTCCAGGCAATTCTGTCTACGAACAGATGAAATGGTTGGAAAAGAATGATGACCAATTTAGATTACTAATGTTAAGAGAACCTAGAGGATATCCACCTTTGTGCTGCAATCTAGTCGTTCCACCTAAACACGAGGATGCTGCAGCAGGATTTATTATAATGGAACAATCTGAGTACTGCATGATGTCGGGAGGAAACACCATCTCCGTTGCAACTGTCTTGCTTGAAACTGGAATGATTCCAATGCAAGAACCTGTGACCGAATTTATGCTTGAAGCTCCGGCGGGACTTATTGGAATTAAAGCGGATTGCAGTAACGGCAAAGTCACGGGAGTAGAATTTAAAAATGTTCCTGCTTTTGCGGTATATCTGGATAAGGAAATCGATGTCCCTCATCTTGGCAAAGTAGTTGTAGATGTAGCTTGGGGGGGCATGTTCTTTGTAATTGCTGATGTAAGCCAATTCCCAGGAGTACACTTAACACCTGAACATGGTGCGGAAATTGTCAGAATTTCTAGCATGATTAGGGAAGCCGCTCAAGAACAGCTTCCTGTTTCACATCCTGACTACCCTGGAGTAGGAATTACTGTGGTTGAACTCTCAGAATCTACTGACAATCCTAATGCTGATATGAAAAATACTGTCACAAATGTTTCCGGAGAATTCAGCTGGGATAGACCCTCTTCGTGGACTGGTGTCTTAGACAGATGTCCTTGCGGCACTGGCACATGTGCAAAGATGGCAGTATTGCATGCAAAAGGACAACTTCCTCTTAATACGCCATTTAGACATGCGGGAATTTTAGACACTGTATATACCGGAATGCTAGTCGGAACTGCCAAAATAGGCGATTATGACGCTGTTATACCCACGGTCAAAGGACAATCTTGGATAACAGGATATTCAAACTATGTCTTAGATCCTACCGACCCGTTAACTGAAGGCTTTATGCTAGGCGATATTTGGGCATAGTGAATCAATATCTCTAAGTGTCTTGAATTGGCAAAACTCAAGTCTGTTGACCCTATCCAACTAAACATAGGGAGAAAGGAAATTATTTATCTTTTCACGCTTGCCATGGTATAGAATTGCTATTAATAAATTTTAATATCCTTCGGCGAAGTGAAGAATAAATAAATACGAATCAAAAATGAAATACATTAGTGAAGAACAAGTAAAAGAAGTAATCAGAACATCAGATATTATAGACGTAGTTAGGAGGGCGCACGCGGATTGCTCCAATGGACTGATAGAGTACACGGACCGAGTCACCATGTTTGTACATAACGATGATCATACCGCAATTTGGCTGCCTGCAATCATGAGAAACAGACCATACTTCGGTGCGAAGTATGCTACAGGGTTTCCCTCTAACATACAAAAAGGCTTGCCTACAGTTGTATCCCAGATTAGCATATATTCTTCGGACACCGGAGAACTTCTATCTATCGTAAGCGCAAACTATATTACTGCAATCAAAACAGGTGCGAGTGCTGCCGTTGCGACAGACATAATGGCACGAAAAGATGCGTCCACACTTGGAATTATCGGGACAGGCATACAAGCCTTCACGCAAGTACTTGCGATACAAGAGGTTCGAGACATTAAAGAATTAATCATATTCGATATGAGCGAAGAAAGAATGGACGCATTTGCCGAAATGATTCGTAAAGAACAAAAATATCCATTCGAAATCACGAAAGCAAAAAGCGCTGACGACTGCGTTTCTCGCTCGGACATCATCTCTACATGCACACCATCTTTGACACCTGTCTTCAACGGTGAATCCCTAAAAAAAGGTACGCATGTAAATGGAATCGGTTGCTATACACCTCAAATGCAAGAGTTAGACGAAATCACTGTGACAAATGCTGATCGAATCTCCACCGAGCACGTTTCTGAAATGTGGAAAGTTGCAGGCGACATTCTGATTCCTTACGAAAAGTCACTCATTACAAAAGACAAAGTTGTGGGCTCACTAGGGGATATTCTTAATGAAAAAGCTTGCGGACGTGGTAGCGACGACGAAATAACGCTATATGAAAGTAATGGCTCAGGTGTATTAGACTTAGCGGTTGCAGTTTCAATCTATGAGAAGTTTAAGGACAAATAGTCTACATATAATAGGAGCGAGTTATGAAAAAAATTGGATTTATTGGAACCGGGAATATTGCGAGATCTATTGCGATGGGCTTAGCATATCGCAACTATGATTTGACGCAAGTCATGGTATCCGGAAAAGACAGTACATCCTACGAAAAATCGAAAACGAAATTCCAACACGATTTCGGGGTGAGTGTAGCACAAGATAATTCCGACCTAGTTTCAACATGCGATGTTGTAATACTTGCTGTCGAACCTAAACACTTTAAGGGAGTTGCAGATGAAGTCAAGAGTACAACAAAAGCTGGCCAAGTGTTCATCAGCCTAGGTCCGGACTGTACGACCGAAGAACTAGCTACATTGCTAGGTTCTAACATAAAAACTGCAAGAGCTATGCCTAATACCCCTTCTGCTGTCGCGGAGGGAATGACAGCAATGGCTTTCCAATCTGACAAATTCGATGAAGCAGAAAAAAAAGAACTCATTGACTTTTTTTCAATTTTTAGCCACGTAGAAGTAATTGACGAAAAACTAATCGACATGGTAACAGCAATGTCAGGAAGTGCCCCGGCATATATGTACATGGTATTAGAGGCAATGGCCGATGCCGGTGCTATCATTGGATTTCCAAGAAATCTATCTTATACATTCGCCGCCCAATCCATGATTGGTTCTGCGACTATGCTAAAGGAATTACCACTTCATCCTTTTGAACTCAAGGATCAGTTGTGTCTTCCTGGCGGCACTACCGTAGAGGCAATACAAGTGTTTGAAAAAAACAATCTAAAAGGCACTATAATAGAAGGCATATTAGAATGCTATAAAAAAAGCTGCAATCTTATTTAATTTAAAATACATTTGCAACTAAAATAGCAACGCCCCATAATATGATTACATTTTGTAGTCGATATTATGGGGTGTTTTAAGTATCTAACATTATAAAAAATTGTTACAGCAAACATCTCACAAGCTGAATAAGAATTTAGATTATTGCCCAGCATTAAAAAGCTTCGATGCACTACAATTTAGTAGTATGCGATTATCTCATCTCTGTCCGAAAATAGTTCTATTTCTTTTGCACCTGATAACTTTTCGTAATCCTCAATGCTAAGATTAATAACCGGAATCGTTTGATCATAAAAGTTTTTTAGCACAAGTGGTCCTGTTAATATTACCGGATCGGTATGTATATTTACAATTGCCGCGGGAGCAGTCCCTACTCTTTGCATTTCCATTATCACTAGTCCCGCTCCACTACTACCTTTACCGAATGGGAACGCAAACGCCTTATCTTTTATACTCTTTTGGTAACTGGGATGCCTATAATCCGAAACTACGCCCGTCTTTATGTCTACACCACCTACGAAGCTAAAAGATTCATTTGAATATTCTAGTGGAATTCTCATAGATGTAGATATGATATTTTTGCATTTTATTGTTAATTCATCCATATTTCTTTCCTCATTACTTTCCCCGCAATAGCAGTATTCACACAATCCTCTAGGTCACCAAACACAGGGTGTATTCCTACCTTATTGAAACAATATGCGGCAAATTTCCCTGAGTTAGTCATTATGGATTTCGTTCCCCACTTATCTGTTGGATATTCCATCAGGCAACCGTCTATGAAGACTTCAACGCCTGTTGCAAGCAATCTTGCAAGTAATCCTGAGGCTTCTATATAGTTATACACGCTTTCGCTCGTGAATACCCACAAGTTAGTATCTTTGCATACTTTTCTTCCATCTAGTGCTTTTTCTAGTTGGATAAACTCCGCATACGAAAAATGCGGGCATCCGAGAGAGACCAAGTCGATACATCCTTTTTCCGCGAAGTTACATATTTGCTTCTCTGCTTCTTTTAGATCATCGATTGATATTGTTACTATTTCCTGAGGTTCTTTATTATTAAATGCCATTTCCAATGTCTGTGCCTCTGGCGTAATTCCTATAATATGGAATAGCGCAACCCCGCCGGACGATGCGACAGTAGCGGAAAATTGCTTCAAATCATCCATCGTTGTTTTTTCTTTGGGGATTCCTTGAATCGCCCAAACTCTGTCTCCTACGATTTTACCGTACGCATATCCAATATAGTTATAAATGCTTGGATAATCGAACATATCGTATGTAATGCTCTCATCAAGAACTATTAAGCCCTCGGCATATCTATTTTCGTCAAGATGAAGACCGAACTTAGGAACTCTTCCCGCGATCGAACATAGCAATTCCAATGGACCTGCGTATCTGTTTGTTCTTGCACCAATAATAGAATTCATAAATGCAATTACATTTGACTCTGCGCACGCAATTTGCGATCCAAACGGTGGATAAAATCCGTCCTGATATGGTGCACACGTCCATGTAGGAATAGCTCCCATTTTTACATGAGATGCCTCAATTCGCTTTGTTCCCGCCATATATTCAATACTGTGCTTTTGAATATCCCATCTTCTTCTATCTACTGCCATAGCATTGGTAGATGTTGGAACACTAAATTTCGCACCGATTTCGGCTAAATATTCTGCGAATAAAACTTGAGCCTCTCCGAAATAAACTGTACTGTCATCGTGACATGATACGATTTCTACGAATTCCTCCGCGCCATAGTTTTTGCCTAATTCGTACAAGACTTGCATAGACATTTGAACCGCTTCGCCCTTTTCTCCTTCTAGTAGTTTTTTTTCATATTCTGTTAGTTTCATTTTATAACACCTCGTATACTTTTTAGAAATTCTAGCTTGCTTATGTAATAATTTATTCAAGATTTCTCTCAAAAATAATTACTTATATCTTCTGTGTGAATTTAAAAAATCTTTCATTTATACGGTATTTTATTACTCCAATAAATGAAAGATTTTTATATTTCGTCTTTATGTATTATTATTTAATATTATGGCAATCTTTAAATGGTAAATAAAACTAAATATTACTATTTAGAAGAAGCAATCTTATCTTTATTGATATCCATCCATAGTTCAGCGTTTTTAATTCCAAGCTTTTCAGGGTTGAATACTGGTTTTTCAATACCACTTTTTCTTTGATCCATGTAGTCTTTGTAAGTAGTTATTACAGTTTTTGATAAGAAAATCAAAGCTACGCAGTTTATCCAAATCATCAATCCGAAAGCGATTTCTCCAATTGCCCATGTAATAGATGCACTTACCCCAAACCAGTAGAAGAATGTAGCTGCCATGATAACTCTAAGAACACTTGTTACTGCTTTACGAGCTTTTTCAGTATTTCCTCTCATCAAATAAGTAAGAGAAGTTTCTGATTCATAGTAATATGCAACTGAAGTTGAGAAAGCAAATAATGTTAAACAAATAGCTACTAAAATACCACCGATCTCAGGAAGAACCGTGTTTGCACCCTCTTGGACCCATACTACGCTTGCATCTGTTTGATCAGCCATTATTGGAGAACCTTGTCCTACATAATTGATTGCACCACTTACTACATTGAAACAATCTGTGATTATTACGATTATACCTGATGTAAAACATACAGCTAAGTCAATATAAACTGAAAATGCGTTTACGATACCTTGCTCAGCAGGGTGATCTGTTTCAGCAGCTGCTGCAGCTGGTACAGATTCTCCCATACCTGCTCCACTCGACATGATAGCACGTTTTACGCCCATTGCTATCGCAGCACCGAGCATTCCGTAGAATATTGAGTTTCCGCTAAATGCGCTAGTTACGATTAATACAACAGTGTCTGGAATCGCACTGAAGTTAGCTATGATAACAACAAGTCCTAGTCCTACATATACAACACTCATGATTGGAACTATAACGGTTGAGAATTTTGCTATTCTTCTGATACCACCAGATATAACTAGTAATAATAATACAGCAACCACAGCACCTGTAACATATGGCTCAATTCCAAAACTGTTTTGCATAGCAAGACCTATGTTAGACGCACTTGCTCCAGTTACAAATACACACATTGATACAGTAATTAGAGCTGCGTATATAATACCTAACCACTTCATATTCATTGCTCTTTCAAGGTAGTAGTATGGACCACCACGATATTGGCCATCTTGTCTTATCTTGTAAACTTGTCCTAAAGTGTTTTCGGCAAATGCGATACCTGTACTGATTATAGATGCGATCATCATCCAAAGGATCGCTCCTGGACCACCGCCAAGGATAGCAACCATTACACCACCAACGTTACCAACTGCTACACGATATGCAGCAACTGAACAGAACGCTTGAAATGAAGAGATTCCTTCTGCAGAATCACCATTTCCAGAAAATAATAATTTAATTTGTAATCTAAAATTCCTAATAGTTCCGAATTTCATTCGAACGCAAAAATAAATACTTAAACCTAAAAGCATTACTACCATTGCATCGTGCCAAACGATTCCGTTCAGCCAATAAATAAAATCTGTCATGTTTTTACCTTACGCAATATCATTTTATTAATATTACGTATTTCCTTTCTAAATATGCACTTTTTCAAATTGTGCCTACGTCAATAACTAGTTTGTTGCCTTAATACCATTAATAATACATCTAACTAACTTTTTATATGTCCCGGAAGTTAGTAGAATTACTGACTTCCGGTAATATACGATTTAATTTTAGATTAAGCTTTTTTTGCTGGTCTTCTAATACCTATATCAAGTACGTTATTCATATATTCAATACTGTCTATTAGACATTGCATTTCCAATTCACGACCTTCTTCCAGTGAATATCCTGATAAAGGCAATTCAACTTCAAGGTTAATTGTATCTAACTCAGGCGGAGCTTCTTTTTTCAATATTTCCAAAATCTTAACGCAGTCCACATCTCCTTGCCCTATTGCAACTCCCAATGAATGTGTTCCATCTGGATCAACTACAATTTTGTTATCACAGAAGTGAACACAGTAAGTGTATGGCGCCATTTTTCTAACGCTTTCTTCTACGCCTTCCATCATTACAAGTGCGTTAATTGTATCACAACACAGTCCAACTAATGGGTGATCTAGTTTATTTCTGAGCCAAATGACTTCATCAGCAAAAGCATCACAATGATTTTCAATTGCAATCTTCATGTTATATTTTTCCATTAATGGTAATGCGTCTACAAAATCCTTGTATCTAGCTTCAAGTTGCTCAACAACTTTAGGACTCATACAAGAATGGCTTACTGGAGAGTTTCTTACTATATCTAAACTAAATTTAACTAGGTTAGCACCAATAGCATTTCCTGTTTCGATAGCATCTTTTACAGTAGAGTTAACTCTTGGATCGCATGGAGCATTGAACGAAACATTAAGTTCCAATTCTACATTCTTCTCTTCCGCATATTTTTTAACCTTTGCTAAGTTTTCTGGGCTTGTATCGTTATCAAGGTCAACCAATGTAACATGTAGAACATCTAGTCCAACCTCAACTGCCAAATCGATTAGCTTATCCATTGGAAGGAGTCTTTCAAAGCTATGATTTTCATCATATGCTTGAAAACCCCAGCTTTCACCACATCCACTAAGATGCAGTGTATAAGAGTGCATTCCTAATTTAAATTTACGATTTTCCATTATTACCTCACATATCTAAATAAATAAGAATTAAAGATGATTATTTTAGTTTGCCTGCACATATCATTTTTGCGTTATGTCTTTTCTCGTATAGCTAGTGCGAAACTAAAATACTATACATCTATTTTAAAGCAAATACCATGCCATATTGTTAAAAATAAAACAATATTTTGTAAATATTAACCTTATTTTTTACTCACTAACGATATTATTAGCGAAATACTTTATAAACAAAAACACTGTTCGAATTAAATGAACCACATTCTCATTATTGCTTCTAGCATAAGAGGTGAATCTCACTTTAAAATTTAAACAGTGTTTTTATAATTTTTATATTATGACTTACTTATATAGTTATATAAAGTAATGCTACTAGTAACTTATTTTGATACGTGAGGCTCTTCCATATAGCTTCCATCAAGGTTTCGTGGTCTTTTTGCCATATATCTCAAGAATCCCAATATAATAAATAAGCAGATGAAAGTTAGAGGAATTCCGAAGAATGATTTAACTGTCTTAACACCATCTATTCCACCAAGCACGATAAAGACTACTGCGATTACTGCAAATGCGATACCCCAGAATAGTTTTAGTTTAATAGGAGCTTCTGTATCTTCGGTACTACCTTCTAGGCACATTCCGGATAATGTTACTGCCATAGAATCCGCTTGCGTAATTAGTGAAATCGTAATGATTATTAGCATTATTACTTGTGCAATTTCTGAGAAAGGAAGCACATCAAACATTCCGATTGTCAGCGCTTCCGCACCGTTTTCGAGGTATAGAGAATAAAAATCTACGCCGTCATATAGTTGCGCATTCAATATTGTTCCGCCGAATACTGAGAACCAAACAACGCCGAACAATGCTGGCAATATCCATTGTACTAGTACGAATTGTCTAAGTGTTCTACCTTTTGAGATACGTGCCATGAATAGTCCTAATAAAGGAGCATATGCCATCCAGTCAACCCACCAGTACATATCCCAGTTTTGCGGCCATGATTCACTATCAGGATAAGGTGCTGTGTATAGACTTGCAGAGAAGAATTCTGAAAAATATTCGCCTAAGCTCTCTGTGAATAAATTACAAATATATGCTGTAGGACCTGTTAAGAATACAAATCCCATCATTACGAAAAATAGTTTTGTGTTGTATCCAGATAAAAGTGTGATACCTTTTTTCAGACCACTTATAGCTGATGCATTATATGCAATAAACATTAGTGCAATTATTACTATGTACATCATCGTGGTAGGTTGAACACCTGCGAAGGCTTCTACGCCTGCGGACAATTGCATTGCGCCATATCCAAGCCCACCAGCTACGGCTCCCGTAAGAGCTACTGCTGAGATAGAATCGAATATGTCACACCATTTTGTTTCAAGCACTTTTGTCCCAAACATCGGCACTAGACATGCGCTTGGTTTAAATGGAGCACCCATATTAAGTATTGCGTATGATATTACAATCCCCATGATTACGCAACTAGAGTAAGGTGTAAGTCCCCATTGCAAAAATGAGTGAAGCATACTCCATAATACAGCCTCGTTGCTACCAGGCTCGAATCCTGTACTAGGCGATGGTTCCATAGCGAAAAGAAGAGGCTCTGCCGCTCCCCAGAATACGACTCCGGCACCAATACCAGTACACAAAGCTATTCCGAACCATTGAAAATTAGTAAAATTAGGCTTAGCATCTTTGCCACCTAACTTAATTTTTCCCATAGGGGAAAACATGATAAATACGCATAGGGCAACCATAAATAACATAGTTAAGCTAACTGCCCAACCTACATTAGTCATCAAGAATCCCATAACCATTCCACTTAAAAAATTGTAAAAAGCCTCTGCATCGATCACTACAAAAACTAGCATCAATGCAAAAAGCACGACAGTTGTAATCATTACCGTCGGTTTGAAAACCATTTTAGACTTGTCTTCCATTCTTTTTTTTCCTTTCTTACCTTAAGAATATAATAAAACGAATTGTTTGAATTATCATGCAACAATTATGCCACCCTATTCTATATACATGCTTTATATATATGTTATATTTTGATAATTCAACAAAGACACCGTCGATTTATCGTGACATTTTATTGCATCATAATAACTGTGCATTTTTCATGTGCAAAAATTTTTTTCATATCTTAGCACACCTCACGATATGATGCTAAATTATTTTGCACAACCTTATGTCTGTTATGGTTTCAGTCATTTTTTATGATTGGAGTCGCAAAAAGCCTGAGGCAAGTGCAAAATATTATTGCACTTGCCTCAGGCTTTTCTTTTCGTCATCGATTGAATTACCGCGCATTCACCTTTAATCCCGGCAATCGACTTTAATCCCTAGCGATTTTATCCTATACTGTAAACTTTGTCTCGAAACTCCCAATACTTTTGCCGATTTGGAGATATTTCCATTGTTTTCAAAAAGAACTTTCAAAACGTGGTCTTTTGCGGCAGAATTTATTACATCATCCAGCGTGACTGGATCATGCGATAGCACCCTTATATCGTGCATCTGCAAGTTTTCCGCGTTACGAATCAAGTGTTCTGGCAAATATTCTGATGTAATATAGTCGCTCGAAATCGGCATTATACTCATAGCAAACTCAATCGCGTGCCTCAGCTCTCGCACGTTCCCAGGCCAATCGTATGCTAAAAAAAGCTTTTTACAATTCTCATCTATATCAAGTATAGACTTTGACATTTTTTCATTTAATCCAATAATAAAATTTTTTGCTAATATTAGAATATCCTCTTTGCGCTTCCGCAGAGGTGGAATCGTAATATTTATTACTCCAAGTCTATAGTATAAGTCACTTCGCAGTTGCTCGTTAGCAACCGCCTCTTCCGGAGGAATATTCATGTTGGACAAAAAACGGACATCGACATGTATCAACTTAGAGCCTCCAACACGTCGAAAATGCCCTTCCTGTATAACTCTTAGCAACTTTGACTGTAGCGCTGGATTAAGCGAGTTAAGCTCGTCTAGGAGTAACGTCCCCCCATTGGCTTGTTCAAGAAGTCCAGAACTTTGTACGGCCCCTGTATATGCACCCTTTTCAGTTCCAAACAGTATCGATTCTAGCAACGTTTCTGGAATAGCAGCGCAGTTTATATCAACAAAGGGAGAATTGGCCCTTGAACTGGCGTTGTGAATACTTTGCGCAAATAACTCTTTACCCGTGCCAGTTTCTCCGTATATTATCACGGATGCATCAGAAATTGCAAAATGTTTACACTTTTGAATTATATCCTGCATTTTCTTAGATGAATGTATAATATTAGAAAAGTCATATTTTGCATAAAATGAACCTTGTTCTTTAGTATCAGATTTTCTTTTGCCATGCAATTTTGTTTGCAACTCTATTATTTTCCTATTAAGGTAATCTAAACTAGTCCAATCTTCCATTATACTTACAGCACCTAATAGTTGATTTTTATTATATAAAGGATAGTTATTAGAAAGAGTCTGAATTTCTCTACCTAGATGTGTCGTAAAATCCTGGCGCAAATTGAGAGATGACTCGCCACTTTCTAGCACTTGAGGTATGATCAGCTCCTCATTAATATTTGACTTATATAAACTATTTACATTTCTCCCCAAGACGGACTCTCCAGCATGCCCCTCGGATTGAATTGCCGCGGCATTCAAATATAACATACGTGCATTAGCATCCCATATTGTAACTGCTTCCTTCAATTGCTCTACTACTTTTTTGAGCATATCGAATTCCACTTCTGCACTTGCATCCCTAAAAGTGATAACCTTCGTCCCTAACGGAGTACTTATATTTTGAGGCGGCGTACACTGCAATATATACTGCTTAAAAGAAGGATTTGCATATTCTGTGGAAATTTCCTTGGAGCTAAGTTTTGGAGCGACATCAGCTAGCTTCATATGTAAAAGATCGAAAGCATGTTTTACCGACACAACTTCAGCAGACATCCCTTCCAATTGCTTGAACGCTCCCATCTCAACAGATTCATCAGTAATATTTTCTAAATCACTGCCTGTAGAGGCATTGTCCGCACTAATTAGCAGCACCGGAGCAATGTCATTATAATGAAGTATCCTCTCATTATCATCGATAAGAAGCGCTCCAATTTTATATTGTGACAATATTTCAAATAGTTTTAAATAATCCATATCAATACCCCCAAGAAACGATCTATTCTAACGGTTGCCTATTCATTTCAAACAAAAAATATACGAAAATTCAAAAATACTATTTTATCTAATATAATCTTAACATAAAACCGCAAAAAAGTGCAACATTATTTTGCACCAGTGTGCAAACAACCAGTAAATAATCACATTTTATAAAGAATTCCTAGATAAGTTAAGATTAAAATCCTTATATATCAACAAATCCGAGTTCCCAATCACTAAACAGCAAATATATTCTGCATCTCACATTTCAATAATAACATATAGCAAAAATATTATGCACATACTATTTGTATATACCAACTCTCTCCCTTCTCATTAATTATGGTCATACATTATTCATATTCTTCCTTTTATATTATAGTAATAAATATTTATATATCATATTTAATTTTACGCATTTATATACAAATGTTTACATTTGGCATAATTGTTGCTTTAATGTTTAGCAAACAAAATAAAAGATGCACGATGCAATCCTTTCGATGATAAAGTAATAATTACTATATGGAGGTAAACAATGGCTAAAGAATACTTAAACAGAATAGAAAAACTAAGAGAACAATATTTAGATACTAGAGTAGAAATGGACGTATATAATGCGAAATATTTGACCGAAGGATTCAAGGAAGCGGAAGGACAACCTTGGGAAATCCAAAAGGCCACAGGCTATTATAACCAATGCGCAAAAAAACACATCTATATTCAAGACCATGAATTGCTTGTAGGTGGTGTTGGATTCAAACCTAGATGCGGACTATTATGTGCGGATAGCTCTTGCTCCATAATAGATAGAGAGCTTGACACTGTAAGCACTAGAGAGTTTGACCCATTTTATTTGAGTGAAGAAGGCAAGAAAATTTTCAAAGAAGACGTTTCTGAATACTGGAAAGGCAAGTGCATGCTAGATAGATGGCAAGCTATGAGTCCAGAAACAATGAACAAGCTACGCGACAGCGGAATGATTTACATCGACCGTAAAGCAGTAAGAGGATACGGAGAAACAACTCCGGACTGGCCTATGATCCTTTCAAAGGGAATCGGCGGCATTCGCGATAACATTAACGAAGAGTTGGCTAAATTAGACGAATCAAATGTCGGAGATCTAGAAAAAATAATTTTCTTAAAATCCGAGTTAAAAGCTGCTGAAGGAATAATTTTGCTAGCAAATAGACATGCTGATTTGGCTGAAGAACAAGCTAGCACATGCACAGACGAAACTAGAAAAAAAGAACTACTCAAGATCGCGGAAGTTTGCCGCAATGTGCCCGAAAAACCTGCTGCTAATTTTTACGAAGCTTGCCAATCTATTCTCTCCTATGAGTATGCGGTTTTCATGGAACAAAATGCTTCTTCTTACAACCTTGGTAGACTTGATCAATACTTGTATCCATACTATAAAGCGGATAAAGAGGCTGGAATATTAGATGATGATATGGCGCAAGAGCTTCTTGACTGCCTATGGATCAAAATAGCAGAAATGAGCTTATTCCAAGATGAAGTGACTGCTGAGTTTGCAGCAGGATATTGCATCACAGTTCAAGTTAACGCTGGCGGAATCAACCAATATGGCCAATGTGCTGTAAATGAATTATCATACATGCTAATCCAAGCAACTATGGACGTAAAGTTCAAAGAACCTAACCTTGCAATTAGATACAACATGGCAAAAAATCCAGATTCATTCCTAAGAAAAGGCGTCGAAGCCCTCGGAATGGGACTTTCAATGCCTGCAATTTACCATGATGATGCTGGAATAAGAATGATGCTAAACAAAGGCGTGCCTTTGAGCGAAGCTTGGGATTGGAATGCGTGCGGTTGCGTTGAAACAAATCTTGCAGGAAGAATGAAACAATACACTGACATGGCGGACATGAGCATGGGAGGAATAGTAGAACTAGCTCTCAACAATGGTGTCGCACGAAGATCTGGAGAGCAAGTTTCAGTACAAACTGGGGACCCTACTGAATTCAAGACTTTCGATGAATTTTTCGACGCAATTAAATCACACATTAGATTTATCGTAAAAGCAATAGTGTCAGGAAACCAACTGCTAGATTACCTAAGCATCAACTACAGACCTGTGCCTGCATTGTCACTAGGTTTTCCTGATTGCATCAAAAATGGAAAAGACTATGCACGAGGTGGAGCAAAATACAACTGCGGTGGAGGCGTTATCACAGTAGGTCAAGCAGATATTATTAATTCTCTTGCAGCAATAAAATATCTTATATACGATGAAAAACTCCTTACTATGAAAGAATTACTAGAAGCATTGGATGCTAACTTTGAAGGATATGACAGAATTTGGGAAATGTGTATGGATGCACCAAAATATGGCAACGATGACGAAAAAGCTGACTCCATTGTGGGAGAAATTTATACATACGTCGTAGATGAGTTCGAAAAATACGACACAGAATTTGGAACTATGACTTGCGGAATGCTACCAGTATCAGGAAATACACCTATCGGAAAATGGGTTGGAGCACTTCCTTCAGGACGTAAAGCTTGGACTCCACTAGCGGATGGAATCGGTGCTACAGGTGGTACTGATAGAAACGGCCCTACCGCGCTGCTAAAATCAGTAAGCCACATTCCACATTCCAGATTCACGCAAGGAACGCAACTTAATATCAAGCTTGAACCAGAACTACTATCTACAGATAGTGGAATAGTACAAGGAATGAATTTAGTTAAGACTATGTGCTGCCTAGACGTATATCATGTACAAGTAAACGTTGTAGATAGAGAAACTTTAATTGCTGCTCAAGAAAAACCGAGAGAGTATAGAGACCTGCTCATAAGAGTGGCAGGGTATACAGCATTCTTCACTGAGCTTGGACGTGATGTGCAAAATGAAATAATTAGCCGTACTGAAATAAAAAAATGGTAATATACATTTAAAACATCTATTACTTTAGCCGACATTTTGATATAATAAATATTAAAATGTCGGCATATTTTTTAATTATAGATTGGAGTATACAATGAGTGACATTCAATATCAAACAGAGGGATTAATATTACGCCTGGAAAAATCCTCAATATTCGACGGTGATGGCATTAGAACTGTAGTATTCGTCAAAGGATGTCCACTAGTATGCAAGTGGTGTTCTACGCCAGAAAGCTTATCCTCAAAAATCGAGACTTTTGGAGGAACTACGTACGGCAAAATGATGACAGTAGAAGAAGTAATGAAAGAAGTACGAAAGGACTCTCTATTTTATTTCCAATCTGGAGGAGGAATAACTCTCTCCGGTGGAGAGATTCTTTCTCAACCCCGATTTGCTACTAATCTGTTACGTGCATGTAGATACGAAGGAATCAACACAGCTATCGAAACATCTTTATTTACTAATTTTGATGTGATTGAAGAAGTATTTTCACATGTAGATACTGCTTTTATCGATTTAAAAATAATGAATGATGATGACCACAAAAAATATTGTAACGTGAGCAACCAATTAATTCTTGATAACTTGCTTAAAACAAATGAACTGGATGGCAACTATAAAATTATTATTCGACGACCTGTCATCGTAGGAGTAAATGATTCAAATGAAGAAATGCAGCACTTCGCGGAATTTTGCGCTAAGCTAAAGCGACTCAAACACGTACAACTCTTACCATACCATAGCTTAGGCAAGGAAACGTACAATAAAATGGGGTTAACTTATGAGTTCCCAGATTTAAAGGCGCCGTCAGAAGAACAAATGTCTGCACATAAGAATTTGGTAGAAGCGGTCGGAATAAAAGTGGTAATTTAATCGTCACTTTTAAATATCATACATGGTTTATTAATGCTAATTATATGTGAGATACTGCAAAGAAAATGCAGTATTTTTCATTTATTCTTCTTATATCATAGATTAATATATGATATATTTAAGCGAGTGTACAACATATGTACGATTTAATAAAAAACGATTATATAAAGTATTTAGGAGGAAATGAGTAAATGGATAATTTTCAATTTTACAGCCCGACAGAATTCGTGTTCGGTAAAGAGACTGAAAACAGATCAGGAGAATTTGTAAAAAAATATGGTGGTAGCAAAGTATTGCTACACTACGGTGGAGCTTCTGCAATCAAATCTGGTCTTATAGATAGAGTTAAAAAATCTCTAAGCGATGCTGGACTAGGATGTGTAGAATTAGGTGGTGTTAAGCCTAACCCATTAAGCGGACTTGTTTACGAAGGAATCGAACTAGCAAAGAAAGAAAAAGTTGACTTCGTATTAGCTGTTGGTGGTGGTAGCGTAATGGACTCTGCTAAAGCAATCGCTTTAGGTGCATTATATGATGGAGATTTCTGGGATTTCTATACAGGTAAAGTAGTAGAAAAAGCTATTCCCGTAGGTTGTGTAGTTACTTTAGCTGCTTCTGGTAGTGAAGGTTCTGGAGATGCAGTTGTTACTAATGAAAACGGAATGCGCAAAAGATGTGCAGATGGAGACGTACTTAAACCACTTTTTGCAATCATGAACCCAGAACTAACAACTACTCTTCCTCCTTACCAAACTGCAAGTGGGGTAACAGACATCATGGCTCACTCAATGGAGAGATATTTCACTCGTACAAAAGATGTAGAAGTGTCTGACAGATTACTAGAAGCTATAATGCTTACTATGATTAAAGAAGGCAGACGCATAATGAAAGACCCTACTAACTATGAAGCTAGAGCTAACATTATGTGGGCAGGAACTGTTGCACACAACAATATCACAGGTGTAGGTAGAGCGCAAGACTGGGGAACTCACCACATGGAAAATGAGTTATCTTCTACTTATGGATGTTCTCATGGTGCTGGACTTGCAATATTATTCCCATCTTGGATGAGATACAACATCGACAAAGACGTTTATAGATTTGCAAAATTCGCTACTAGAGTATGGGGATGCGAAATGAACTTTGAAGATCCATATGTAACAGCAAACGAAGGTATAGATGCATTCGAAAACTTCATGAAAGAACTTGGAATGCCTACAACAATCACTGAAATTGGTGGAAAAGAAGCAGACATCAAAAAACTAGCTGAAGATATGTTCTTCGAAGCGCCTAACCATGGAAACTTCTTAAAATTAGACATGGAAAACACCATGGCAATTTATAAAATGGCTCTATAAAAATAAATTAATTTAATACGGAGGAAATTACAAATGGATATGAGTTATCTAAAAGACAAACCTATCGCAATCTTGGGTGCTGGTGGAGTTGGTAAAACTCTTGCTGGTGACTGTGCTCTTGCTGGACAAAAAGTAAGACTATGGGAACAAGAAAGCTTTGCAAAAAAAGTATTCAGAAACATCGAAAGTGGAATTAGACTAGAAGGTGGACAATTCAGCTACTTCGGATTCGAAAGAAGAGGCGTGGCACATGTCGAGCTTGCTACTACTGATATGGCTGCAGCTGTTAAAGGCGCTGGTATCATAGCGATTGCTACAGTAGCTATGGCACACGAAAGCATCTTCCGTCAACTAGTTCCACTATTAGAAGATGGTCAAGTAATCCACTTAATCCCTGACAACTATGGTTCATTCATCCTTAGAAAAATCATGAGAGAAATGAACTGCGACAAAAAAGTAATCGTAGGCGCATGGTCAACAGCTCCTTACGGAACTAGAATCGTACAAATGGGTGGCGTTACTACTAACACTTGTAAAATAAACGACAGAGTAACTATGTTTAGAGGAGCTGCTCTTCCTGATTCTGACACAGAAGCTTTCTTAGAATCTGGTAAATACATTGCCGGCTATGATGCGATCAACGACGGATGCAAACATGAAGGTCACGGATATTTTGCAGCTAAGACTGTTATAGATGCTAACCTTTCAAACGTAAACCCAGTTATCCACGTTCCTGGAGCTCTTCTAGGTGCTGCTGTAATGCAAAACTTCTCTACAGTATTAGGACAAGACATGAAAAACTATTCTCTATATGGTTTTGCTCTTTGCCCTGCTATTGCTGAAGTACAAGCAGTATTCTGGGATGAAGAAAAAGCTCTTGCAGAAGCTATGGGCGTAGACATTCACCACGTTGCATACGAGGATTTCTTCTCTCGTACTACTATGTATGGTAAAGAATACATGGGTCCTGACTTCGCAGTACCATTCGAAGAAAAATATCCTAACTTCTTCGGAGACGGACCGTTTGACTTAGAAAATCGTTACATAACAGAAGACGTTCCAGTAGGTTGCTATGTTTACCAACAACTTGCTAAAAAATATGGCGTAGCTACTCCTGTAATCGATTCTATGATTCTAATTGCAAACATCATGCTTAAGAGAGATCTTTGCGCAGCAAGCAAATATACATTAGAGTATTTAGATATCGAGCATATGACTAAAGAACAACTAGACGATTACCTATACAATGGCGTTTACACTGCAAAATAGTTAATTGATAATCTACCCAGAGTTTAATCCCTAATTAAATATTAAACTCTAAGACCTGTAACACCATAATAAAAGGGCGGTAAGCAGTTTAGGCTTGCCGCTTTTTTATTTCTATGTTGAATCTACCTACCATCATGCAATCTGCTATAGCCATTTTACCCAAATGATGTTATAATATTATACAGTTAGGAATACTTGGTTTTGCTGGATTCGCTAGTATATTATTGAATTACCCAAAAGGAATATAAATGAACACACCAAAATTACAAAAAGTCGCATTGTTTGACTTTGACAAAACGATACACAATGGAGATACTATCGCTACATATACACGCGCTAATTTGATGAAACGTCCACATCACCTATTATTCATACTTTGCTTTCTGATAATGTACTGCTTAAACAAGTGCCATCTGATTGACCGGAGGCATGTGCTCAAATTTCAGTTTATACCGGTTAAGCACTTCACTAATGAAGAACTTCGTGAAATATTCAAAACTAAAGTAGAACATAATTATTTTGCAAACATTGTAGACGAACTAAACAAGAAAAAAGAAGAGGGCTATCATATAATTCTTTGTACTGCTTCTGTATACGCGTACATGAAGTATAATGATCTGCATATAGATGGCCTTATTGCTACGCAAACGAAAATTATCGATGGAAGATACACTAATATACTTATTGGCAAAGAGTGTAAAGGGGCAGAAAAGGTAAATCGTATCAACGAATATTTAAAAGATAATAAAATAGAGATTGACTATGAAAACTCTTACGGTTATTCCGACTCAAAACACGACATACCTATGCTCAAAATGGTAAAAAATCGAAAAAAGGTTGCTTTAAAAACAGGGATTCTATCAGAATTCATATGCTAAACTCTCGATAAATCAAATTTTAACCTTCCCTCTTAGAATGGCTAGTTCCTATTTTAATTTATCTTTCTGGAAACTATACAATGTCAAATGTAATTTATATTAAAAGAAACTATAATAGCAGAAATGATGACAGTCATGAAATGGCCCAATATGCTATTTCAGATTTTCTCACATACATAGTTGATCTACACTCTGCCATCAATACCTCTTTTTCCACAAAAACAAAATACTTAACAGAACTTTCGGACTCTATGACTCCTTATACATCAGACATTAAAATACTAGTTGCACCCAACGGAAAACCATATACAAACAATAATGTTCACTTTTCTATTAGTCACAGTAAGAATTACTGGATTTGCGCTGTTTCCAAAACCAATATTGGCATCGACATACAAAAAAAAGTGAATCTAAATTATTTGAAAATCAGTGAAAGATTTTTTTCTTCAAATGAACGGCAATATGTCATGAAGCATGGAGAAGATGCTTTTTTTCAAATTTGGACACGAAAAGAAGCCCTTGCTAAATACACAGGTGACGGTTTTTTTCGCACGAAAATAGATACCGTTTCTTCTACAAATGATTTATTGCAAACCATCAGATATAATGGACACGACTGCAATATTGAAAGTGTATTGATTGACAGTGATTACGAGTGTAGCATCTGCTCACGCAATTAATAATATACGCAAAAGGAGTTACAAATGATACGCGATTCAAAAAAAGACGAGAGAACAATTAGACTAATCGGTAACAGTAATTTTAATAAATTAACTAAATCTAATGTCCTCCTAATCGGCGTTGGTGGTGTCGGAGGTTATGTTTGCGAGGCACTGGTAAGAAGCGGTGTCGGAAACATTACCATTATAGATGGGGATACAATATCAGAAAGCAATATCAATAGGCAGATAATCGCGACTTATGAGACTATTGGAATGTCAAAAGTAGTCACCGCAAAGCAGAGGATTCTCTCAATATCTCCACAATGCAATGTCACAATTAACGGAGAAATGTACATTCCCAACAGTGAATTTGCTAATTGTATTGATTTTACGGATTATGACTATGTGATAGATGCTATAGATGATATAACTGCCAAGGTAGATATAATAAAACGATGCAAAGACTCTAAAGTGCCAATAATATCATCGATGGGAACAGGAAATAGACTCGATAATACAAATTTCAAAATCAAGGATATTGCAAATACTTCGGCATGCCCTCTTGCGAAAATTGTCCGGAAAGAACTAAAAAAAATCGGAGTAACTGATGTGGAAGTTCTTTTTTCAGATACTCCACCTTCTCAGAATAAAAGTGCAAGCGAATCTAGTCAAGGAAAACAAGTTATCGGTTCGATAAGTTATGTTCCTGCTACAGCGGGATTAATAATAGCCGGCCATGTAATAAATCAACTACTAGAATATTAATAACATCATTCACTATTACAATATCAAATCTAATCACTTAGGCGCACCACTTTCATGGTGCGCTATTTTTTACCCTTTTGCGCTCTTTATTATTTCAGTCATCAGTAACTTAGAAAAACAGTTAATCTCATAGCAATTCGGCTTTGAATTATAATATAGAACTAAGAAGTCTTTATTCTTGTTGGAACTTTCAATGTTAATAGTAAAGTTAAATTCGGACAGATCCAAGTAATATGCATGTGAATATACACTTAGTGGAACTTTGACATCGAATGTCAACTTAGGCTGATTGAAGTTATATGTATAATTAGATATATTATCTCCAAAAAACAAATATGAAATTGCGTTGTCTTTTTGCCTACCCTTTATATGCAAGGTAGAGTGCTTGATGTCGATGCTTTCTATGATGTGATTTTTGTCGAGAGGGAAGCCATAATTCATCATTGCCTTATGAAAATCAACTTTTTCAATAATGGCCAAACACTTATATAACTGGATGCAGTCATCACTGTTATGTAGCAATATTATATTTTCAAGTGCTGGATCCTTTGTCTTGAGATATTTGTAATATAATATTACCGACTCTCTACCATCTATCTCATCTTTTCTATTCGAAGAATGACCCAAGAATTTTTCCACGGTCTTTTGCTTAAAATTTGGCAAGAAATTTGATAGCTCCGTTGCACGGCGCACTATCGGCAGCAAGTCAAAAATATACGGCAAATGCGGAATCCTTATTCCGTGATGATTTGCGCGCGCAATAAGGAACCCGATATCGAACGCACGCCCATTGTAAGTCAACGCGACATCGACACTTGATAAAATGGACAATGTCTCTTTTATTAAACCAACTTCATCCTCCAGAGACTGTGCAAAAATTTGCGTTACCTCTAAGGTGCCATTGTCACACTGTGGAAATGCAAATCCCGAGAGAATAATTTGAGAAGTTTCCCTGCTAAGTCCTGTGGTTTCTATATCAAACACACAAAGTGACTTACCAGAGAAATACTCATCTAAGATTGGTGAAGTATATATTTCTTGTAATACAGTATTTGTTATCTTTTTCATAATAATATTATTTTACCAACAAAACGTCGAAAAAGCAATACCATATTAAGTGACTTCCTACATTGCGGAAAGTTCCACACTTATCTCAATCTCATCTCCGTCTCTATCGATTGTCAATGTTACAGTGTCACCTACTACATGCGATTGAACCTCGGCTATTAACATTGAGGAAGAATCTATGACGGTATCATCGATTGCCAAAATTATGTCTCCTACTTCGATTCCCGCGTTTATCGCATTAGCAGTTGTTACTTCTCTAACATATACTCCTAGCTTTGTAACACCATATGATGTAGCTGCTTCACTACTGTGAATATCAACCACAGAGACCCCTATGATTGGTCTATTGGTAACTTCTCCATGTTCGTATAATTCATTTGTAATATTTAACACTTGCGCGGATGGAATTGCAAAGCCCAATCCTTCTATTCCATCACCGCCAGCTTTTGCGACGACGATTCCGATCAAATTTCCTTCTCCATCAAAAAGACCACCGCCTGAGTTTCCTTCGTTAATTGCAGCATCTGTTTGGATCAGCGTCATTTGAGTCCCTTCTACATCGACTTGTCTATCTAGCGCACTTATTGTGCCTACTGTAGAAGTCCCACCAAGTTGCCCCAACGGATTACCTATAGCTACTGCAAGATCTCCTAGCTCTAATTGAGTACTATCGCCAAACGATGCGATTGGAAGACCAGTTTCCTCGATTTTTAACAAAGCTAAATCTGTCAATGCATCCGTTCCAACTACAGTTGCCGGGTATTCAATTCCACTAGTTAGTTTAACGATTATCTCGCTTGCCCCATCTATTACATGGTTATTAGTGACAATATAACCATCTTCTTTAATTATTACTCCACTACCCGCGCCTTCCACGATTTGGTTGCTAGAAAACATGCTATCTACAGAAATCGTTGTTCTGATTTCAACTACTGTTTCTCTTGTCTGTTCAACTATCTCTTGGACTGATAGCGAACTCCCTGTCGCTTCCGCAATAGAGAAATTCTCATTATTCGGAATTTCAGTTTCCTGTGTTACTTCCGCTGGAGTATCAAAATCTATATTATTCAGAAGAAACATCCCACCCACACTTGCAGTTGAACTTATTATTATCGAAAGTATTATTCCAAAAACAAACGCCGATTTAGAAATATAGCTTTTTTCTCTTTTCTTTTTTGAACCCATCGGTTTCGGATTCGATCCATTATTGTACGGCGAAGCGCCCGAGCTATTCGAATTAGACGAAAATGTTGAGTTTGAGTTGTTTGCAAAATTTGAATTAGTATTTCCAGAATATGGAGTTCCCCAATTATTATAGTTTGAACTAGTATTTCCCGAGTATGACGTTCCCCAATTGTTATTATAACTCGCCCCCACATTGTCGGTGTTTGTTGAATCTACATTGCTTCCATGTAGCGAGTTTGTGCTTTCAGGATGGATTTCCCCTAAACTGTTCTTTTCACTGTTATTATCGTTCATTATACCCTCCTAACGAATTGTTTAATTTGTATTATTATAAAGTAAATTATCTTTGCGTTGATAATATATAATGCATATGGGATTTGTGTGATATCTTTTTTCGCAACTTATGTACTTCACTACTAACTAAATACTTCTTCTTAAATTGAAGAAAATATAGTATAATTTCCTATATCGAGCTGCTTCATGATTGCACACCAATTATTTTGAAGCCGCATTATCTTACTGATGAAAGGAAATGGAAGAAAAGTGAACTTAGCTAATTTAAAATTTGATGACAATGGCCTAATACCTGCTGTTGTACAGGATTATTATACAAATGAGGTTTTGATGGTTGCCTATATGAATGAGGATTCATTGCAGATCTCTCTTTCCGAAGGGATTACATGTTTTTGGAGCAGAAGTCGCAATGAATTGTGGCGAAAAGGAGAAACTAGTGGCAATTCACAACAGATAGTATCAATCGATTCAGATTGCGACAGCGACACGCTACTTATAAAAGTTATAAAAGATGGGCCTGCGTGTCATACGGGTAGTGAGAGTTGCTTTTTTAATGAGTTGTATGTAGACGAATCACTCTCTGATGGAGTGAATGCGGATACGCCTCTCTCGTCTATAGCGAACGCAAATGAAACGACTACTGTCGTATCAAACATAAAGGATACAACCGACACCTTTTCTATGACCAAGTTGTACGAGTTACTCCTTGAACGCAAGGGGCAACTACCCGAAGGAAGCTACACCACCTATTTATTCGAAAAAGGCACAGATAAAATATTGAAAAAAATTGGCGAAGAGAATGCCGAAGTTATTATCGCTGCAATGAAAAATGATAAACAAGAAACTATATTCGAAATATCCGATCTAACATATCACGTGCTGGTACTGATGGTCTCTATGGGAATAACTTTAGAAGAACTCATCGAAGAAATCTCATCGCGGCATATCATCGACCATAAAGTAAAACAGGAAACAATGAAGTAAGGAGTTTTTACATGAATAGATTAAGCGATACGCTCAAATCAAATTTATCGTTAAGAAAAAATAGCAGTCTCCACAATCACTCTACCTTTTGTGATGGGAAAGACTCGATGTATGATATGGCAAAAGCGGCCTTCGATGCGGGATTTACAGACTATGGCTTTTCGAGCCATGGCGAATCCTACTTTGATCCTAACTTGAAGGGTGTCACCCCCAGTAATTTTTTAGACTACAAACGTATTATAGGAGAATTGAAAGACCTATATGCCGGCAAAATGAATATTTACACCGCTATAGAGCAAGATTACTATTCTCCTGTAGACATACCTCGAAGCGAGCTCGACTACTTGATAGGTTCTGTTCATGATATTTATTCTACGGAAAACAACAAGGGTTACTGGGTCGATGGAAGTAACGAAATGTTACAATCATGCATAGACGAAGTATTCGGTAGTAATTCGATGAAATTAGTCGAACACTTTTACGAGCTTTCTGTAATAAATGTGCGAGAAAATTCTCCCGACGTAATCGGACATTTTGACTTGATTGTTAAGAATAACAGCAATAACGCGTTTTTTGATGAAACGAGTAAAAACTATATAAACATTGCAACCGATGCGTTGGATGAATGTATCAAGTCTGATTCGATCTTCGAACTCAATACAGGAGCCGTTTACAGACAATTCAGAACAACACCGTATCCCGCTCCTTTTTTATTAAAGAGATTATGCGAAAAGAAGTCTCCTGTTATTCTGTCTGCAGATGCACATGCAAAAGAAGCTGTCGATTTTTATTTTGATAAGTCTAAGCTATTGCTAAAGAATATTGGATTTAAATCAATTTACATATTCGTCGATGGGAAATTCATAGAGCAAGGCATATAAGAGGATTAGAGTGAAAATTAAAATATTGTCCATTGGCAAACTAAAAGAAAAATACTGGGTGTCCGCCTCTGATGAGTATATCAAAAGACTTTCTGCTTACTGCGAACTTGAGATTGTAGAATTAAAAGAAAGCAAGTTTCAGGCAAGTAACACTCCTGCACTCGAGATTAAAGCAAAAGATGAAGAAGCGGCTTCTTTGCTCGCAAGAGTTAATCCTAGCGATTATGTAATTGCGCTTGATGTAAAAAGCCAAAAGATATCTTCAGAGAAACTTGCATCGAAGATAGAAAATCTTGCTATAGAGGGTAAAAGTAGTATCGTGCTTGTCATAGGTGGAAGTCTCGGGATAGGCGATGAGCTTTTAAAACGATCAGATTACAAAATATCTTTATCTGACATGACATTTACTCATCAAATGGCAAGAATAATTCTCCTGGAACAACTTTACAGATGTTTCAAAATTAATAGAGGTGAGACCTACCATAAATAGTTGATACTCTTTCATATAATTACGAAGCACAATCTACATTGAAAACTTCTTCGTTAGGTCTACATATTTCATTAGAATTCCAATATGGGCATAATAGTATGTAAATTTATCTTGCTTTTTTGTTTCTATCAACCCAGCACCAACTAGTTTTGCCATATGTTGGGATATTGTCGCCTGCGCATATGGAAATGTAGCCACCAAATCCTTGTTGCAGAGTGCCTTCATTTGGCGGTTAGATTGCATTATTGCCCTAAACAGCTTAAGTCTCACAGGGTGTGCAAAAGCATCCGAAATTTCTGCAAGGAATAGCAAATCTTCTCCTGCTAATTCATCTGTTTCTTTACGTAGTCTCATATTTAGTATCTCCATATTCGTTTTTTGTCTTTTATTTGCTTAACAATTATACTTCACCATCCTATAATAGTCAAGAATATCAGATTAAATCATATTAAAGTCAAAAAAAGTGACAAGCGCTATGCTTGTCACTTTAAATTTTCTACTATTTAACTTGATTTCTGTTTCCTATTTTAGGTAAACAACTGGTTTAATTAAATCAGCTGGCTTATCTTTCATAAGCATTATTGCTTCTTCAACCTTTTCAAGTCCTTCAAATTTGTGAGTTACAAGTTTCGCTGGATCCAAACGGCCCGCTTTAACCATAGCTAGTAATCTTTCCATTTGTCTACGACCTCCTGGCATAAGACCTCCAACTATTTTTTTGTGACCCATTCCAACACCCCATTCTGCTCTTGGGATTCTAATGAATTCTCCTTCACCTAAGTAATTTACATTACCAATTATTCCACCCGGCTTAACTACATTAACTGCTGTAATGAATGTATCGTTGTCTCCACCCGCAACTATTACTCTGTCAACACCTTTTCCATCTGTAAGTTTCATAACTTGCTCTTCAATACTTCCATTTTTGTAGTTGATAATTTCTGTAGCACCGTAAGCTTTAGCAACTTCAATGCAGTTTGGTCTAGAACCTACTGCAAAAATTTCAGAAGCTCCTCTTAAAGCCGCTCCAGCAACAGCCATTAATCCTACCGGCCCAATTCCTATAACAAGAACTTTGTCTCCGTATTCTACTTCTGCAAGCTCTACGCCATGAAAGCCTGTTGGCATCATGTCACAAAGCATTACTGCTGTTGTATCATCAATATCATCAGGAATAAGAGCCAAGTTGCCATCTGCATCATTTACGTGACAGTACTCAGCAAAAACTCCATCTTTGAAGTTAGAAAATTTCCAACCAGAAAGCATTCCACCTGAGTGCATTGCATATCCGCCTTGCGCTTCTACAGAGTTCCAATCAGGAGTGATAGCAGCAGAAATTACTCTGTCACCTTTTTTAAAATCTTTAACTTCTGATCCTACTTCTTCAACTATTCCTACCATTTCATGACCTAAAATCATGTCTGTTCTTTCTCCAAGAGCACCGGCCCATACGGTATGCACATCCGATGTACAAGGGGAAACCGCTGTTGGTCTAACGATTGCATCGTTTGGACCTGCAACTGGTCTTTCCTTTTCTATCCAACCAGTTTCACCTATTCTTTTCATTGCAAAACCCTTCATAATTACCTCCTTATTATTTCAGTAGTTATTAGTTATTTTGATGCATAAATTTACATGTATTACTATAAGCATTATATATTATTGTATTTTATATTTCAATAAAATTTTGTTATTTTTTTAACATTTCCAATAATTTTTTTTTTCATGTCAATTCCAAACTATAGTCAAATTCACTTTTCAAAATTAACGTATTAATAAAGAGTGATACATTGACATTATATCTCACTTTTTAGTATAATAGTTCTATATTTTAGTTTGCAGTTACTTATTTTGTAGGATTTTTGAAGCAATCCAAATATCCAGAAATTCTTAAACAATCTAAGCAAGCAACGATTATGAAATAACCCATGTAATAGGAGGAAATTATGAGTAAAGTAGCAGTAGTATATTGGAGCGAAACAGGAAATACAGAAATTATGGCAAATTGCGTAGCAGAAGGTGCCAAATCTAAAGGTGCTGAAGTTGACTTAATCTTAGCTTCTGATTTTTCAAAAGATAAAGTAGCAGAATATGACGCATTTGCTTTTGGATGCTCCGCAAAAGGAGATGAAGATCTTGAAGAATCTGTTTTCTTACCTATGTGGGAAGTTGTAAGTGGAGAATTGACTGACAAAAATGTTGTTTTATTTGGATCATACGGATGGGGCGGTGGCATTTGGATGGAAAAATGGACAGAAGCATCTCCGTGCACTATCCAAGAAACCTATATTTGCCTAGAAACTCCTGGTACCGATGAAGAGTCAGCTTGCAAAGCCTTAGGTGAAAAAATAGCATAACTATTTTTTTTACAGCGCGTACGCGCGGATTTAAATCCCAGGCAATAGTGCTTTTTTGTGTGCAATACAAATTAGCAAATTATCTTATTAATTACCTCAGAAAGGATGCGATGATAAATGCTAAAAGATAAAACCATTGTTCTTGGCGTTTCAGGCGGAATAGCCGCATATAAAAGTGCGATACTCGCAAGTTCTTTGACTAAGCTTGGGGCAAATGTCAAAGTTATTATGACGAAGAATGCCTGCAATTTTATTACCCCCGTTACATTTGAAACACTCACGAACAACAAGTGTATTATTGATACATTCGACAGAAATTTTGAACATAATGTAGAGCACATTTCGATCGCAAAGTCGGCAGATGCTTTTATAATAGCACCTGCTACGGCTAATGTTATCGCAAAATTATCACATGGCATTGCCGATGATATGTTGACTACTACGTTTTTAGCAGCAAATTGTCCTAAGATAGTTGCCCCCGCAATGAATACTCAAATGTACCAAAATCAAATAACGCAAGATAATATTTCAATCCTCACACAATACGATGTAACAGTTGCTACACCGACTAGCGGAATACTTGCGTGTGGAGACATCGGTGAAGGAAAGATGCAAGAGCCTGATAGATTAATCGCATATATTGAAAAAGCTCTTCACCAACCTAAAGATATGAGCGGAAAAAATGTTCTTGTTACGGCAGGAGCAACTAAAGAATCGATTGATCCCGTGAGATACATCACCAACCATTCGACTGGTAAAATGGGATATGCCATTGCTAAACAATGCATGTTGCGAGGGGCTTCGGTAACTCTAATTTCAGGCGAAACTAGTATTGCACCACCTGATTTCGTTGATGTCATATACGTCAAGAATGCTGATGAAATGCTGAATACAGTTACAAAGATTTTTGATTCCCAAGACATCGTGATAAAAGCGGCAGCGGTTTCAGACTATACACCGCAGAAATATAACAATGAAAAGATGAAAAAGAGTGATGACGACTTTTCTATACCTATGCAACGAACAACAGATATACTAAAGACAATCTGCGAAAAGAAAAGAGAAGATCAGTTTGTATGTGGTTTTTCAATGGAAACTCAGGATATGATAGCAAATTCACGCGCAAAACTTCTTTCAAAAAATGCCGACATGATTGTAGCAAATAACTTAAAAGACAAAGGAACTGGGTTTGGTACCGATACTAATGCTGTCACAATTATTACAAAAAATCGTGATTTCAATGTTCCATTAGCTTCCAAAGAACATATTGCGAAAATTATAGTAGACAACATCATGGAATCGATTAAGTAAAACATTACGCTAATTCATTATTTAAATTAACACGATAGGAACACTCTATGGACTTAACTAAGGGAAATATACTAAGTTTGCTCATCAAGTTTAGTCTGCCTATGATGCTCAGTGCTATATTGCAACAACTATACAGCTGGGCCGATGCATTTATTGTCGGCAATCTAGATGGTGAATTAGCCCTTGCTGCCGTTGGGTCTACTACCAATATTGTAGGATTCATTGTATTTGCCATTACAGGCTTCACAGGTGGGCTCACAATCATATCCGCGCAATTTTTTGGACAGGGGGATCTTGTTAAATCCAAACAACTTTTATCTACTTACATTTCTATTTTTTCGATTGTATTTATTATTGCTAGTATTGTTTTATTCTTTTATACTGATCAGGTATTGATGCTTTTTAAAGTGCCTGAGGATATCTTCGAAATGTCGAAAGACTACATGCAAATATACCTTTTAGGACTTCCATTTATTTGTATTTATAACATCTATGCTAGCATTTTACGTGGTATAGGTGATAGTAAATTGCCCTTTATTGCAGTAATAATTTCATCGATATTAAATATTATTTTGGACATAATTTTTATCGGTCCTTTACAGATGAGTACATCTGGAGCTGCTTTAGCGACGACTATTTCACAAATCGTGATGATGTTATATGTATTTATCGCCGGAAACAAAAAGCATGTAGTTCTTCACTTCAAAAAGGGAGATAAACTTATTCATCTCGATGTGTTTAAAAAAGGGCTTGCCGTAGGAACACCTTTGATGATTCAATCATCAATTATTGCTGCTGGAAGTATTGTTCTACAGGGCTTTATCAATGGATTCGGTACTCCTGTAATTGCTGGCATCACTACTGCGTACAGGGTTGACTCCATAATGCTCACTCCTATTATCAATTTGTCTATGGGGTTAACTACTCTCATCGCACAGAATGTTGGTGCTGGCAATCCCGTTAGAGCTTACAAAGGACTAGTCCACGGCACTCTTTTCATAGGGATTGTGTCTGTAGTCTCTGGTTTTCTAGTAATGTTTTTTGGAGAATATGTCATCGCAATTTTTGGATTGTCAGACACTGCACTACAAGTAGGAAAAGAGTTTTTCTTGTACTTAGGGCCTTTCTACTTCCTGTACGGCTTGAGTTGTTCTCTGAGAGGGTACCTTGAGGCACATGGAAAAGTCTTTATCACTTGTATTATTACAATAAGTGGGTTATGTGTCCGCGTTATCTCCTCATATTCCCTCGAACACATCTTTGATTATAATACAATCGCTCTTGCGGAAGGAATTTCCTGGGCTGCTAACCTTTTGCTGGTATGTATTTATTTGACTATTTTCATGCTTAAAAATAAAAAACAAATTCAACAAGAAATATGAAAGAGACACTTATGAATCAAAAAGAAGTTTTAGATAGATTTTCTAAATTCATCTCATTTCCAACATTATCACATGATGGTGATAATGAACAAAAAAGAACACCTTTTATCGAAATGGCAAATTTTATGCAAATTGCCTTTCCCAATGTGCATAAGGCAATGACGCGAGAAAAAGTATGCGGTGAAGGGGCTTCTTTGATATATAAATGGAAATCATCTACCCCTTCGGGAAAATTACCTTTTGCAATATTAGCACATATGGATGTCGTGCCTGTTGAATCTCCCGAATCGTGGACACATCCACCCTTCGCTGGGCATCTCGATGGCGAATATATATGGGGACGTGGTTCTAATGACGACAAATGCTCTGTAGCAGGAGTTTTGGAGGCTTGCGAGGACTTGATAACGGCAGGATTTGCACCTACGAGAGACATATATTTGCTCTTTGGACATAACGAAGAGGACACTCTTTGCAAAAATTCTGGAGCGTCTGCTATAGCACACCGCCTCAAAGAAGAGGGTGTTTCTCTTGATTTTGTTTGGGATGAAGGTGGTGCAATAATAACTGATCCACCAATGGGATTGACCAATCCTGCTGCAATGATTGGACTTGCGGAGAAAGGATTTGCTAATGTAATGCTCAAGGTAACAGGTTCAGGAGGACATGCTGCCGAACCACCTAAAAATACCGCCTTCGGAGATTTGTCAAATTTACTTGCGATGATCCAAAATAACCCTATGAAAGCAAGATTAATTCCAACTGTTGAACAAATGTTAAACATGATGGGCAAGAACATTAACGGCTCCTTAGGTCTAGCAATGAAAAACACGGGATTATTCAAGTCCCTAGTTATTAATGCATTGTCTAATAACAATTTGACTAGTGCAATGGTTCGTTCGACAATTGTTCCAACGATGGCAAATATAGGAACCGCCCACAATGTACTACCGCAAGAAGCATCCGCTAATCTTAATATTAGAATTCTACCTGGAGATACTATCGACGATATATTAAATCATATTAATTCTTTGGCAAATAAAATTGGAATCTTAAATAAAATATCTTTCGAGGTTACGGTATGCAATGAACCACTGAAAGAAACTGACATCAATCACCCTACCTACAACAATCTTTCCAATGTGTTCAAATCTATTAACGATGATATTATCGTCGTCCCTTACCTTGTAACAGGAGCAACCGATTCGAGGTCATATTCTGATGTGACTAATCAAATATTCAGGATTTATCCTTTTGCACTTTCTCAAGATGAGATAGCGGCGATGCACGCTACTGACGAAAGAATAAAAATTAACAGTTATCTCGATGGCATCGAAATTTACAAGAAAATGATAATACTAGAAAACAAGTAAAGTACAGCTTACTATATTTATAAAGGAGAAAAAATTATGTCTGAAAAAAAGACTACTAATATTGGAACTAAATCATTTTTAACTACTGTTTTAATATTATTGGCTATTATGATATTTGCGGGGATCTTAACACAAGTTTTGCCGCAAGGAAGTTTTGAAAGAATTATAGATGAGAGTACCGGTCAAGAACTCGTAGTACCCAATACATATCTGGTAGATGAAGATGCCGAGCCTCTTGCTGTGTGGAGGTGGTTCACTGCTCCTATTGAGTCACTGTTTCAACCAGATGCGATTACTGCGATTGTCATTATTGCATTTATTATACTCATAGGAGGGACTTTCGCTGTCCTTGATGCGGGAGGAGTATTTACATACTTAATTGGAATTACAATCGACAAGTATGGCGAAAGAAAATATCTATTACTGGCAATCATATCGTTTATTTTTATGCTTATGGGTTCTACCATGGGCTTATTAGAGGAAGTCGTTCCACTTGTTCCCATTGTAGTTTCACTAGCAATAGCATTAAAGTGGGATGCCCTTACTGGGTTAGGAATGAGTTTGCTTTCAGTCGGTTTCGGTTTTTCCGCCGGAACATTTAATCCTTTCACTATAGCAATCGCTCAGCAGCTTGCAGGGGTAGACCTATACTCAGGACTATGGTTGAGAATAATAGTTTTCGCCGTCATTTACTGCATTTTAATTACTTTCCTAATTCGATATGCAAAATCAATCGAGAAAGATCCACAGAAATCGTTGATGCACGGATCTATTTCAACAGTGTCGTATTTCGACGAAAAAAGAGAACACCTACCAGAAACAAAAAAAGCTGCAATCACCTTTGGAATCTCATTTGCTATGGTTATTACGTATATAATAGTTTCGTTGTTCGTGCCTGGTATGTCACAAGTAACTATGCCCGTCATGGCGCTGATCCTTACTATTGGGGGATTATTTGCAGGAAGAATAGCACTCAAGAAACCTTTGGGAGTATTTATTCGAGGCATGATTAACATTTCTCCGTGTGCAATACTCATCATCATGGCACTTTCGGTCAAATTTATCATAGTAGAAGGTGGTATTCTAGATACGATCTTAAACGGGGCTTATTCTATGTTTGACGGTGTTTCTTCGTATACGGCAATTATTATGATTTACCTATTAGTCCTTGTATTGCAGTTTTTTATTAGTGGGGCAGCATCGAAGGCTTTCCTAATAATGCCTATAATAGTTCCCCTTGGGGATTTAGTGGGAATTACGAGGCAGAGTATTGTACAGGTTTTTTGTTTTGCGGATGGATTCACTAATGTATTCTTTCCAACTTGCGCGTTAATGTTAATAGCATTAGGACTGGTCAATGTCCCTATGTCCAAGTGGATGAAGTGGACTTGGAAATTACAACTAGTAATTCTCTTTGTTACGATGGGAATATCTGTTATTACGGTTGCTATTGGATACCAGTAAAGATGACACTTTATTTTCAAATACTAAAGGGGCGAACCTCTGTGTTCGCCCCTTATTATTGCTAATAGTTTTTGACTAGACTTTATCTTCTAGCGAACGTCATGGTTCGAATTAAGAATTATTCCTCGTTAGTCATGCAGCAATTTTTATACTTTTTTCCCGATCCACATGAACAAGGATCATTTCTTCCTACTTTTGGCGCATCTCGTCTTATGGTTTCTTGTTTTTGCTTACGAGGAGGGATATGTGTTTGTTGTGGTGCTACTTGACCTTGTATAGCTGGTTCATCATGAAACTCATCTTTCTTTGCTTCTTTCACCTGAACATTGCTTTTTCGTTGAGAATTCGTCTTCATGGTAACGTTGTAGCAATATCTTACTGTATCCTCTTTAATGAATTGTATCATCTGTTCGAACATGTCGAACCCCTCTTGAGCGTACGCTGCAGCTGGGTCTTGCTGTCCGATAGAACGCAATCCTATTCCAGACTTCAATTGATCCATTGCATCTATATGATCCATCCACAAATTGTCTACAACTCTTAACAGTACCATTCTTTCGATTTCTCGAAGTTCATTTTCTCCTATTTCTTCTTCTTTCAGATCATAGATTTTTGTAAACTTATCACTGATCTCATCTTTGAATGAATTCTCATCATACTCTTCTATTTTATCTGTATTAATTGCCTCGCTCATAACAAACTTAGATGTTATATTTTTGAGATTTTTTTCAAGCGTAGATAAATCCCATTCTTCAGGGTATTTCGATGCGAACACGATTGGGTCTATATTCTCCATCAATACTTCTTCTCTCATATTAGCGATATAGTCTTTTAAATTATCGCCATGAAGAACTCGCTTTCTTTGGTCATAAATTATTTCTCTTTGTTTATTCATGACATTATCGTATTGCAATACGTAACGTCTTATTCCATAGTTTTTTCCTTCTACTTTCTTTTGGGCACTCTCTATAGATCTTGTAAGCATCTTTGCTTCTAATGCTTCGTCTTCATCGAATCCTAGTTTTTGAACCATGTTTTGCATGCGCTCACCACCAAAGAGTCTCAGTAATTCATCTTCCATGGATAAGAAAAACTGTGTTTGTCCCGGATCGCCTTGTCGGCCAGAACGTCCTCTTAGTTGGTTATCAATTCTTCTTGCTTCGTGTCTTTCTGTTCCTATGATAGCTAGTCCGCCAATCTCTTTGACTTTTTCTTGCTCGCTTTTTCTTTCTTCCTTGTATTTGTTATGAAGCTCTGAAAATGTATCGCGTGCCTTATTTAATTCTAGATCATCGGTTTTTACATATCCTGTAGCAAAAGAAATATCATCTTCTGTAAATCCATTTTTTCGCATATCTTTTTTCGCTTCGAATTCTGGATTTCCTCCAAGTATTATGTCCGTACCCCTCCCTGCCATGTTTGTCGCAATAGTTACTGCACCTAATCGGCCAGCTTCCGCAACTATTTCAGCTTCTTTTTCATGGTGTTTTGCATTGAGTACATTATGCTTAATTCCTCTCTTCTTGAGGAGTGTACTTAATAACTCTGAACGCTCAATGGAAATTGTACCTATCAAGACAGGCTGTCCCGTAGCATGAAGTTCCGCTACTCTATTGGCAATCGCTTCGTACTTATTTTTTTGTTTAGCATATATTGCATCTTGCATGTCATCTCTTTGGATCGGAGTATTAGTAGGAATTTCGACTACATCCATGTTGTAGATATCTTGGAATTCCTCTTCTTCCGTCTTCGCTGTACCCGTCATGCCTGAAAGTTTTGAGTACATTCTAAAATAATTTTGCAATGTTATGGTCGCAAGCGTTTTAGATTCAGAACGAACCAAAAGTTTTTCTTTCGCTTCTATAGCTTGGTGCAGTCCATTTCCATATCTTCTACCATACATCAAGCGTCCCGTGAATTCATCGACGATTACGATTTCTCCATCTTTCACGATGTAATCTATGTCTTTGCTCATCAAGTTCTTAGCCTTAAGCGCCTGAATCACATGGTGATTTATCTCCATGTTTTCTGGATCTCCAAAGTTTTCTATTTTGAAGTACTTCTCCGCATTTTCGACACCATCCTCTGTTAGAGCCACCTGCTTATCTTTTTCATCTACCGTGAAGTCGTCTTCAATTCTCAAGGTAGCTACAAATCGATTTGCAATTTGGTATAATTCAGTAGATTTGTTCCCCTGTCCTGAAATTATCAGTGGAGTTCTCGCTTCATCTATTAATATTGAATCCACTTCGTCGACTATAGCATAGTTGAGTGGGCGTTGAGTTAACTGCTCTTTGTACGCGACCATGTTATCACGCAAATAATCAAATCCGAATTCATTGTTTGTTCCATATGTAATATCAGCTCTGTATGCTTCTTTTCTTTTTTCATCTTTTATCTCATGAATTACACAACCTACAGTAAGGCCAAGGAAAGTATATAGTTTGCCCATCCAATCGGCATCACGTTTAGCCAAATAGTCATTAACAGTAACGATATGCACACCTTTTCCGTCAAGAGCATTTAGATATGCTGCCAGTGTCGCTACTAATGTCTTACCTTCCCCAGTTTTCATCTCCGCAATTCTTCCCTGATGAAGCACAATCCCGCCGATAAGTTGTACGTGGAAATGTTTCATTCCTAAACTTCTTACAGAACCTTCACGACATACTGCAAATGCTTCAGGCAGAATATCGTCAAGGGTTTCTCCGCTCTTTAGCCTCTCCTTGAATTCAGAAGTTTTTTCCCTAAGCTCGGAATCACTTAAAGTTTGCATCTTCTCGTCGTATGACTCGACTTCTGCCACGATAGATTTAATTTTTTTAATCTCTTTTTCATTGATATTTCCAAAGAGCTTTTCTACGAAACTCATACTATTTTTACCTACTTTTCATTACTATCTTTGAATTTTTATCTAACCCTTATCTACTTATAATTGTTATTATTTATTGTAACTTATTTTTATATATCCGCTATTTTTCGTTATTTTCTTTATCTACGACTTTCAAGTTTATTTCTATCGATTTTCTCTCATCCGCCTTCGTAACTTTCACATGAAATTCTTTTTCTGCCATATCATATATGAAAGAATCCCCTTGTACAGGCAACTTATCTAGTTGAAGTACGACCCAACCGTTTACAGTAGTTACATTGACTTCTTCGTACACGTCGAAGTAGTCAAGCATCTTATCAAAATTAGTGCTACATTGCACTCTATATGACCCATCTTGTAGTTTCAAAATTTCTTCAGATTCTACCTCGTCATGCTCATCGTAGATTTCACCGACTAATTCCTCAATGATATCTTCCATGGTCACTATGCCATCCGTACCACCATATTCATCAACGATAATAGCTAGATGAGTTTTCTTTAACTTTAGTTTTTTTAGAAGAACTGCTATTTTTATAGATCCAACTACGTATATTACAGGCTTCACGTACTCAGATATTTCGCTTTCTGTATGGTATATGAAATTATGGAAATCTTTTTGATTCAGTACTCCTACGATTTTATCCATATCGTCATCATAGACAGGAAGTCTAGAAAAACCGCTTTCAAGGAATTTGTCCGCTATGTCTTTTTTGGGAGTACTGACTTCTATTGCCATGATATCTACTCTCGGAGTCATTACATCCCATGCTTCGAGTTCATTGAATTCAATCGCATTTTGAATCAGTTCGCTATGATCATTGTTGATACTTCCGACAGTTTCCGCTTCTTCTACTATGATCAAAAGCTCGTCCTCGGTAATTCCCGTGCGGCTGTTTGTTCGAAACACCTTAATTAAGAGTTTTTTCCACAAAGAAAATATGTAATTAATTGGGGCAAGTACTACCATCAAGAACCCAATGAACGGTGCCGAAAATTTTGCAAATGCTTCGGGGTTTTCTTTTGCTAGATTTTTCGGAGAAATCTCACCAAAGATAAGGACCACTATAGTCATCACCGCTGTAGCGATAGTTGGCCCGTAAGTTATACCGTATAATCCGATGAACAGGCTAGTTCCAACGGCAGTCATCATTGTGTTTACTATGTTATTACCTATCAACACGGTGGACAAAAGCTTATCATATTTTCCAGCTAGTTTGAGCACTTTTTTTGCGCCCTCATCTCCATCAGTAGCTGAGTTCTTTAGCCTAATCCTATTGAACGATGTGAATGCCGTTTCTGTCGCCGAGAAATATCCCGACATTATGACACAAAAAACTACAATTATTATCGAACCCGTATGTTCTTCCATTTTATTAATATTTTCCTTTCCTATTAATAGTTATATTATTGCTGTGCTTATAAAATTAGGAACCTGCACTACGAAATCAAGTCTGTTCCCATGTATTTGCGCAGCTGTTCTGGCACGGTTACAGTCCCATCCTCATTTTGATAATTCTCTAGAATTGCTGCCACTGTTCTTCCAACTGCAAGTCCAGAGCCATTCAATGTATGTACAAATTTTACTTTCCCATCATCGTCTCTAAACCTTATATTTGCACGTCTCGCCTGATAATCTTCAAAGTTACTGCATGAAGAGATTTCAACATACCTATTATAACTAGGCATCCAAACCTCTATGTCATAGGTCATAGCAGAACTGAATCCGATGTCCCCAGAGCACAATCTGACTACTCTATACGGAATTTTCAATAACTTTAATACTTGTTCCGCATTTGCTGTCAATGTTTCAAGTTCATCGTATGAAGTCTTAGGATCTACGAATTTTACTAGTTCAACCTTGTTAAACTGATGCAACCTAATTAGACCACGAGTGTCCCTACCTGCTGATCCAGCCTCCGCTCTAAAACACGGGGTATACGCGGTATAGTATATAGGCAACTCACTCTTATCCATAATTTCGTTTGCCCTTAGATTGGTCAAAGGAACCTCTGCAGTTGGAGCCAAGAAAAAGTCTTTTTGCGGTATATAGAACATATCCTCTTCAAATTTTGGTAGTTGACCAGTTCCCGTCATTGCCGACCTATTTATCATAAAAGGTGGCAATATTTCAGTGTAGCCATGCTCCTCAGTATGAAGATCCAACATAAAGTTAATTAGTACTCTTTCGAGCTTAGCACCTAACCCTTTGTATACGCTAAATCTTGCTCCAGCAACCTTAGCTGCTCTTTCAAAATCAAGGACTTGCAGGTTCTCTCCTATATCCCAATGCGGCTTAGGATCATAATCAAAACTTGTGGGTTCAAAACATTCTCTCATAACTTCGTTTTGCGTATCATCACTACCAAACGGAACTTTTTCATTCACTGCGTTAGGAATAGAAAGTAATAAGCTTTTCAAGTCAGATTCTATCACCGAAAGTTCCTCATCAAGCACTTTAATCTGGTCAGATAGCTCCTTCATCTCTTTCATAATAGATGCGGTATCTTTTCCCTCTTTTTTTAGAATCGGAATTTCTTTGGATACCTTATTTTGTCTGCTTTTTTTCTCTTCTACATTTTCGAGTAACATCCTTCTTTTTATATCTAAATCACGAGCTTCGGATATTCCAAAATCACCTTTTCCTCGATGCTCTACCTGAGCTTTAACTGTATCAAAAGATTCACGTATTCTCTTAATATCTAACATTCTTATACCTTTCCATTAAAATAAGACACTCTTCTGGTAGCTGTTTTTTTAGTTATTATACCAGTTACATTAAAACAAGTTCTTCTTATACATGTTATATTTTTCTTCTAGTTCTTGTACACTATCTTGTATTTGAAGCTGTAAATCAGACGCCGTCTCATATTCATCACGTTCCAATGCCTCTACGATTTCAGTCAGCATGCATTTATACTCTTCTGTATTTTTTCCGATCTTTGATCTTAGTGCAGAAATTTCCATCCAAATTTTGCGGTCGTAATGATCTTTTATATCTCTACCTTCATCTTTTAATTCGATGCAGCTTCGCACAAAGCTCATTACTTCAGGGACAATCCTATTTTTTAGCTCAGTCTTCCACTGAGACAATGTCTGTTCTTTGAACGATTCTATTATTATCGGATCTATCACATTATCGTCTAAGTATATTCCCATTTTATCTTTGCATTGTGAAAACGCACTGATGTTTTGGTAAACAGTCTTAGGAGCTATGCCATAAAATTTACTTCTTTCTTCTTGGGTATAATACTCGAAAACATCCTCTTCGCTTCTATATTCTCTATTTTTTTCTAAATAAAAATCATCTTCACCATATTTTTTTGATAGTGACTTTTCCAACTCTAGGGAGGTTTTTTGATTAGAAACAGCTGCAGTTATTCCATCTAATGCTGCGAGGTATGAAGATGCTATCACAAGGTATGTGTTACTCTTAGGATTAGGCGAGCGTATTTCGAATCTAGTTGCAGCAACGTTGTTTATATCCCTGATAAGTCCAACTAATATTGTTCTATTTCTTGAAGTCTTACTTACAGACTCTCCCAATGAAGTAACTATACATACGGGTGCTTCATATCCCGGCTTTAGTCTGCTAAAAGAATCCGTAGTCGCACTAATGAAAGGATTTACGACCTCGTAATTTTTTAGGAATCCCATCAATGCCCCCATTCCTATAGGGCTCATATACTCTTTTTGAATATCCTTCGCTGTAAATAGGTTTACTTTTTCTCCATTTTTAAGTCTAGCTACAATGCCAAGGTGCGTGTGTTCTCCACTACCAGCGACTCCCGCTATCGGCTTCGCTAAAAAAGAAACTTCTAGTCCGTGACTCGTAAATACGTCTCTGATAATTTGCCTTATTTTATACTCATTATCAGCAGTTTGCATAGCATCAGAGAATTTCCAATCAATCTCGAGTTGCTCCATGATTTGACCGTAATTACCCGAGTTATCCAGTTTTGCTTTGATTCCTCCTACTTCTTTATGTCCCATCTCTACTTCAAAACCATATTTGTCCATTATGATAAGAGTTTCCTCTAAAGCAGTTCTCACTGGACCTATCGTTCTTTTCCAATATTGCTCTTTTAGAACTTGTGCAGTAGAAAGTTGTTCTTTGTCTGCAATATCCTCAGGGGTCTTGACCCAAAACTCGAGTTCGGTAGCGCATGTAAATTCAATATCATCTATTTCATCAATATTGTTAATGCCACTAAGATGATCAAAAATATATGGATTGTCCCGAAGTAAGTCCATCAGTTTCTTAGTAAAGTGTTTTAATGTATTATTTAAAATTACCCTCGATCCACATTCGAAACTATCATTATGCAACAAAAAGGAGGGGATTGTAAGAGTTCCTACTGGAAGCTTAGTCTTATAATCTATGTGAGTAAAATTGTGATCTACATACCAGTTTGCATTCAAGTCTGGAAGTATAACTACTTTGCCGTTGTTTACCTCCGCAATTTTTGGCAAAGCTACGCTTGAGCCATCTGTCTGTACTCCCGACTTTAATATGCTTTTCATGTCTTTAATAAAAGTATCTATTGGAATTTTTTCGTCTGTACCTTGGCCACTATGATCTATTGCGGAAAGAGAAACAAACTTTACCTCTGGGTACTTTGAAAGAATTTGCTTAATTTTACTTACGCTATGCTCTTCTTTGGGTATGACAAACAACATTTTGTCCATATCAAATTTTATCAATTAATTTCCTCGCTTCTTTATAATAGTGAAATAATATCCTTTTGAATGCAATATTGATTCACGCGATATCTCTCGCTATTTTTACGTAGATAATTATTTTTCAATATATCGTAGTTTTCACAAGTTATCCTATATAGTGCATGAATTTCACTAAATCATTATAAATTAGTACAAAGATGCACAGAATACAATTCTAAATAGAATAGTACGTGCATCTTTATATCTTTTATCATTATGCGCACAGAATAATGCCTTTGATTTAGTTTTTCTCGATTAATATTTATTGAGCTAGTTGATTCAAGTATCCTTCAAGTTCTTCCATTTTTTCTCCATATTCAGCCCAATCACCATTCATCTGTGCTTCTATCGCTTCACCATATGCATCAGACGCTTTTTGGATTAAGTCAGCTTGCGAAAGAGTTTCCTCTTGAGGAGTTTCACTATCGGCACCATCTCCAACAGAACCATCGGTTTCACTTCCACCTTCTCCTTCTGTAGATACTTCCCCTGAACCAATTGGACCTATTTCATCTCCAAACAAGTCTTGCAATGCTTCTTCAAGGGTTTCTTCATATGCGAGCTGGCCATCATAGTATGCTATTACTCTTTTCATTTCTGGGATCGCGGATGCTGAAGCCTCTAAGTACACAGGTTCGATATATAACAATGAGTTTTCTATCGGCACTATGAAGAGATTTCCTCTGCTGTATGTAGATCCAGAACCTTCCCATAGAGAAAAATCTTGTGATACCTCTGTATTTTGGTCTATCGCGGCTTCAATTTGCATCGGTCCTGGTATAGTTACATTATTAGGAAGACTGTAAAGTAGCAACTCCCCATAGTTATCGCCATCACTTCTTGCAACAAGCATTGCTGTCATATTTTGTCTCGCCCTAGGGGTGTATGGTATCGAACTCACGAATTCCGCTTTATCTTCACCAGGCAACTTGAATATGAAGTAATTCGGTGACATTGGTACTTCTTCAGTTCCATATATTTGCGATGCAATTTCCCATATATCTTCATTCAAGTAAAATACACTGGGATCTTCCATATGATACTTTGCATATACTTTTGATTGCACATCAAGCATCGTATGTGGATATCTAATATGCGCGCGCAATCCCTCAGGCATTTCGTCCAGTGGCTTGAATAAATCTTCATATATTTTACTATAAGTTTGAATTATCGGATCGTCTTCCTCTGCGATATAGAAGTCAACATCTCCATTGTATGCATCTACAACTACTTTTACCGAGTTTCTTATATAATTTATTGACGAACTTTCGGGAGCATAAGGCTCAGAGTATGGATACTTAGAGCTAAATGTATATGCATCTATCATCCAGTAAAGCTTCCCATCATCAACTACAATATAAGGATCGCCGTCATAACTTAGATATGGCATAATCTTTGTTACTCTGTCCATAACATTTCTATTAGTTACAATTCTTGAATCACTGTTGATATTGGAAGACACTAATAACTGAACGTCTGCTTCTTTTATTGCGAATACGAGTCTGTTAAAGAAATTTAATTCTATACCAGCATCTCCTTCATAAAAAGTAAATTGATTCGCATCTCCATCAGGATAGTCGAATTCTTCTTCGTCCGTATTGACCATAATGTAATTATTGGTCATCTCGCCAAAGTAGATTTCGGGTCTAGTGATTTGTATTTCCTCAACAGCCGAATCTGGTGGAATGTTTTGAATCATTATGTCTGGCTGCCCATTAGCTGTAGTTGTATCTACTCTAGAGAGGGTAATCCCATATCCATGAGTGTATTTCAAATGAGTATTGAGCCATGTTTGTTCTATTTGGGTCTCATCAATTTCTCTTGCGGAAAGATACGCTTGCGTATACTTTCCATTGATCATATATCGATCTACATCTGTACTGTAGAAAGTATAATAGTTTCTTATACTTTGTGTTTGATTATAAAAAGTCTGAACCGGCTGATAATCATTAATTCTAATATTGTCTATCGTTTCAGAATTATTAATGATATCTTCGCTCGTCAAAGTATTATTAGCTTCGAACACTTCTGTATGTACATCTTGCAAGTCATACGCCATTTGTGTGAATGCAATATTATTTTCTAAGTATTGTCTTTCTTGACTTAGTTCATCCGTTTCAACTATATAGCTTTGCACTATAAATGATGCGCCTGTTCCCAATGCACTTACTAATATCATAAGTACAGGAATTACAAGAAAAGTCTTCAGTTTCTTTTGACGAATACTGATAGGTGTAATGATTGCAGCAACTACCGCTAGTCCCGCAATGATTCTATACACCCAAAGTGTAACATTGATATCAGTAAATCCTGCTCCGTAGACAATTCCTGTCGTGCTGCCATATAGCAATTCAAATTGATTCAAAAAGAAACTTACAGCAACGGAAAGGAAAAAAACTGATATGAGTATCGAAATTTGCCCTGCTGCGACATGCAATATAGATTTGGCAGCGCCCTCAAGATCCGCATTCATAGTAGGCTGTTTTACATTTTTACCAACAAAAGACTCGAACATCTTGTCGAAAGGTGAAGATGGTCTGCTACTCTTTTTGGGCTCTTCTTCAGGTTGTGGATCTGGTTGCTTTTGTGACTTAGGGGTTGCAGGAGATTTGGATGCCAAAACCATATAGTATATAACTGCCATCACAATCATCATGATGACAAATCCCATTACCATTGAATTTATAATGCTGATGAATTCAGATTGAAAAACATAAAACGATACATCTAATCCAAATATAGGATCCGCAACTCCGAATTCAGTGATATTGGTAAACTCCAAAAATTCAAACCATATACGCGGAACAACCCATATTGCAACAAGAAGCGAAAATACGAGTGACATTCCCAGAGCAATTCTATTTAGCATCTTCGTTTCTGGTACAACTTCGGCCGCTATTTTTTTATAATAGCCTTTGCGTATTCTTACAAGGTATATATAGAAAAGAAACGACAATACTAAAAATAATGGAATTCCTATCTGTAAAGTAGCTACAAGTTTTCTGAAAAATACACTTGTATACCCCATTTCTTCAAACCAAAGCCAATCGGAGATAAAATTAACCATACTCGTAAATGCAATCGCAATCACTCCCAATATAATCATAGTTATCAAAAGACGTTTTTGTCTTTTTTCTCCAGCAGAACTTGTACCTTTTTTCATTCTTTTTTACTCTCACTTTCTCGCATACACTAAAATTGCGAATGCGATTATATCCCGCATGGGTTTATTTTTATTATCAAGTAGGATAATTCATTCCTCACAGATTAACAATCACGAGCCCATCAATAAATCAAACATCGCAGATTCTAGGTTGATTGCCCAGTCAGAAAAAGCTGTATCCGGGAAGAATTCAACAGCCACTATCATAGTAACTTGTAGTAAAATATATAGAATTAAGATAGCAGCAATTAGTTTCAAGAAAACCAAGCCTATTTTTTTCGCAGGACTATTCTTCTCTGTTTTTTCAGACTTATCTCGCTTTGACTTCTTTTCTTTTTTTGACTTTTTTCCTGGAATTTCTTCATCAAACACTTCATTAAGGCTCATACGTCCTGCTACCGGAACATCCTCAACAGCATTCCCTTCATCAGAAACTTCCACGGATTCTTTGGATTCACTCGGTAGAATATCATTCATGTCATCCTCGAATGTCGTCTCAGTTTTTTCCGCATCTGGATTTTTTGGCATGACTCTAATTGTAGCTCCTAATAACTCATCTGGAACAATTTCCTCGCTATAGTCGCTCGTCCCAGCATCAACAATTACTGCGTCATCTACAGCCGCAATGACTTCAGTTTCCACAGTAGTGTCTACATGTTCATCCTCTTCTTTTTGTAACTCTTGGAAAATATCGTCTCCAAACAAGTCTTCCATCGTCAAGCTTTCAACTGTTTCAGGCTCAAAAGTCGATATTTCATCCGCTTTTTGTACTTCCGCGCTGCCTTCTTGTGCATCTGAACTATCTGATGGAGAATTAATTGCATCTATAATCTCGACGTTAGCTACTTCAACCGTTTCAGTCTCTACTGAATCAATATCATCAGGATCACCTGTCGTACCAATACTGAATGCATCCACCGTTTCGCCTCCATCTGAAATCATAGAATCTTCTATTTCAATTGTCTCTATTTCCGCAGGAGTTTCAACTTCTTCTACTTTTATATCCGCAATGTCATCTGTTACGTCAATATCCAAAACAGCATCTTCCTCAGGAATTGTAGGAGTTTCGGTTTCGGCTAATAAATCGAATAACTCTTCTTCAGCAGATTGAGATTCAAACTCACTCTCTTCTACAGAATTAACTGGTTCACGATCAAGCCATCTCTCATGAGATTCAAATTCATATGGCTCACCTTGTTGTTGTGGTTCAATATATTCTTTTTCATTATCACTTGAGGGAGTAAAAATTGGAGGCACAAAAGCGTAAGGAGTTTCATGTTCTTCTTTGGAGAACACCACTGGAGTAGCATCGATTGATTCTGTCAAAAAAGCTGCTTCTTTCATAGACTCAAGGGTTTCACTAGTTGGATCACTACCTGCTTCACTCTCTAAGATAAAATTATCATATCTTAGTGCATTATCATCCTTTTCAAAGAATCGTCCTTCAAGAGCTTCGGTTGTTAACACATCATCTTCTTGCATTTCATTATAATTTTCCGACAATTTCGCATGATTCTCATCAAGTATTCTTTGGGCTCTCTCATTATCGGCATTTTCAACATAAACCATTGGATCTTCAATTGTTTTTTTATCAAACTCCATATCAGAAAAAAGTTCTTTTTCTAAGGCTTCCAAATCTTCTTTCATTCCAAACAGTTCTGGGCGAGCCATAATATCATTAATTGTCGGAGTTTCAGAGTAAGAGACACTCGCATTTTCGCTCTGTGTTTCGGCAACCGGTTGTACATTTTCTGCCTTATTCCTTGTAGTTTTTTCGATGAACTCCCACACATCATCTGTTTTTATATCTGTTGGTGGAAACCCTTCTGTACTCCATTCAATAGTAGGCAACTTGCGTCCCCTTTGCCTAGCTCTTTCGGCCATACGATCCTCAGGCACTGTTTTGCTATTGCAATCATCACATAAAATTGCTCCATCGCCTATTTCGCGGCCGCATTTATTACAAAACATTTTCTTTTTTCTCCAATCTTAAATTATTTTATATTGTGTAATACTTTTTTCAAATATTCATCGTCGTCATCGATTTTTTGAGATATGCTCTCTGGCACGTCATTTTTGTTACTATTTATTATTGCACTTCCTAAAGGCTTTTCAGCTCCCACTTTTGAAAATTTGTCAGATAGCATAAACGGGGATGCGTTGTTTTCATTTATTTTTTGTCCTGTAGCAACCTGCGGCTTATCTTTATTTGTCATACTATTGGTTTGTGCAATAAACTCCCCCAGTTTGCCAGGTGATCCAAATCCATCAACTTCTATTGGGGTTATTTTTTTTCCACTATTTACAGAAATTCCCTTGTTTTCAGTTTTTTCTTGTCCTATTGATTTAATATCATGCATTGTAGATTTTTTTTCATCTACCACTATCGAAGGTGTCTTTTTATTCACTTGTGCTTGAGTTTCGTTTTTCTTTTCTGCTTTTGATACATGGTTTTTTTTGCCTGCGTTTGACCCGTCACTTTTCTTACGATATATTTCGGCACCATCTTTTTCTTTGACATTAGGTTTTTTTACTAGATTGACAACATCTGTCTCACTAGTAGGAACAAAACTGATGTCCTCCTGTATTCTATTATCTACATATATGACGTCACTCTTATTCTTTTGCGATTCCAATAATACTTTTAGTTCATTGATATGAACAGTAAGGTCGGAAATCTTTTTGTCCAGATCTATTAGCACTTGCTTTTCTTTATCTCTATTCCTATTACCGATTGCAAAAATAATCCGCACTGCTATAGGGGAGAATATCACTGCGACTAATATAACAAATAGCGCTTCCCGGCTTATTCCATCTAACCAACTCATTTGTTCACCTCACATTTAATATTTTGGGTATTATACTATACTTGATTACGAAATGCAACACTCAATATGTTGATTTTGTAATATAATTTAAGCTATTTCCATGGCAAATTGCAACAGCTAGTGCATCCGCCGTGTCGTCTGGACGAGGAACTTCCCGAAGATGAAGTATGCGCTTCACCATGTCTTGCACTTGCATTTTTTCTGCCTTGCCATAACCTACTAAAGCTTGCTTTACTTGAAGTGGTGTATACTCATAAATACTGATTCCTTGAGCCACACAGGCAAGCATTGCAACCCCGCGTGCCTGCCCTACTAGCAAAGCAGTCTTAGCATTGTTATTAAAAAAGAGTTGCTCTATCGATGCAGCACTCGGTTTGTACTGCAAAAGCAACTCTTCTAATTCTCTATATATATGAAGTAGCCTCTCGGGCATTTCAGTTTTTGAGCTTGTTTTAATGCATCCGTATTGTACTGGTTTGTAGCTATTCCCTATTTTGTCTACTATACCGTATCCAACAATCGCATATCCGGGGTCAATTCCAATAATTCTCATAATCCATACCTTCTTCTGTTTTTAGTATGGATATTGTATCACAAAATTACATTAAAGTCTATCTCATCACTTCGTCGGAATCACCTTGCGATGTTTGTTATTGCTCTTCTTCAATTCATACATACGAGTATCCGCAATTGCAATTAATTCCACAGCTGTGATAATTTCATTTGGATGCTTGAATGCCACCCCATAACTTATCGAAGTCAAATATTCTTTTTGGTAAAGTTGTGGAATGCTAATAACGGCTTTGTAACTTTGAATTATACATTTGGTAACTTCATCCTCATTATTGCTTTTTCCAACAATGACAATTTCATCTCCGCCATATCTGCATACTGAGTAATCCTTAAAATATTCATTTAATATACTTGCAACAGTTTTAATGTAGAAATCACCTTCTTCGTGTCCATAGGAATCATTGACTACTTTAAGACCATCGAGGTCCACAAATGCAACGAAAAACATATCTTCCTCGTCTATCATTTTTCGAATAAGCTCATCTGCGTAATCTCTTGTGTATAGATGCGTTAAAGCATCTGTAATCGCAACTTCTTCAAGATCTTTGATTTGCTCTAAATCTTCAATATTTTTTTTGCTGAGTCTCTTATATGTTTCAGTTTGTATTCTAAGTTCTGCTAAATTGTACGCGAAAACGATAAATACCGCAAATGCACTAATAACAACAATTCCTAAAATAATATAGTGAAATAGCAATCTATTCCCAGATTCTACTCCTAGTGTTAGGAAAAATACAAACAGTGTCGCGAAAAGTATTGAATATGCAGTTGTTAAAATGCAAGATTCTTGTTGTCCGACAAAATGGTATCTAGTGAGTTTCTTGGTATCATTTTCCTCGCAAATCCAATCGTCGAGATTGACATAGCAAAGCATATCGTTGCAGTTATTATTGAAAAATTCAAGTCATTCAACACATATGCTACTGTATTATCATTCAGTATTGCCAACGAAGCAAGTACTGCCAGTCTTTTCGCAAAGAGATTGATAGTGAATGTTACTGCAATAAACAACATTTGAATTAGTTTCGCTTTAAAAACTATTTTTGTAACTACAAGAATGAGAAGCGCATATAGAAAAAGGACAATAGCCTCATAATTAGAAGAAAGCCGGAATATATAAATCATCCACAAAAATAGGTTGACTGCCCCACATATAATACTTGCCAATCGAGGATATTTGTTCAGATTGAATATATATACACAATACGAGAAGAATGTATGATGGTAGCCTACAAATGATACGACAAAAAGAACGATTAAAAATGTCATACTGCCCCCCCTCTTTTTTTATAAAACAGCTCTTTGTTTTTCCTCATATTTTCATCCGCTGCCGATAAAATATAGTTAACGCCGCGTCTTTTAATTTCTTCGCCAACGTAGATCGATCCCAAACTCGCAGAGATCAAAAATTCTTCTGCTTCGTTTTGACGTTCTATACTCTGCAATATGCGAGCAATAACCTTTTCGCAATCTTCTCCCTGCACTTTTGGCATGATGACAATAAATTCGTCACCACCTATACGGCCAACTATGTCATTTTCACGAACTGTATTCAAAATAGCCTGCACTATTTTTATTATCAGTTTATCGCCTGCTTTATGACCATAAGTATCATTCGTATGTTTTAATGCGTTTATATCGACAAATAATACATAAAACGACTCTGTTTCCGTTTCACATATCGTCTCAAGTTCATCAATTATATATCCACGATTAAATACACCCGTCAATTCATCTCTTTCAATCTTTGTTAAAAGCGTTTCTTTTTTCTTTGAGATCTTCTGTTGCTCACCAAGCACCTTGTCCGAATATCGCTTGTACATACTCGCATCAATCAAATTTATTGCATATAGGAAAAAGAGATAGAATACAAGGAGAGACGCAAGCGAGACTGTTAACGAAAGAATTATCTGCTCCGAATAAAACACTTCTGTCATCATTGTCACGGAGTGATCGATTTGAAGAAGTATGATTAAACCAATCGCACATAACAATATAATCGAGTGCTTGCTTTTTACAGTCACTCTTTGGATAGATACGTTATCGATATATTTCTTAACAATCTGATGCGCTAACAACAAAATAACACAGATTATTATTACGCCAATATGATCATAAACTGTATCTTTGATGAGTTTCGCTGGTGGAATATTAGACACGCTACTAAAAATAATAATTGTAGGTGTTATAAACGCAAATATATGCAGAACAAAGATAGCGGCACCGCAAAATATCTGGACAAAATCCGCTTTAGATATGAGTTTAAACTCAATAATCAATGCAACCAAAAAAACAATGTTGATTAGGTAAAGCTCCACCTGTAAATATTGAACAATGGCAAACATCAATGTATTCAAAAATGCAAGGAAAACAAATAAGCCCTTGTTTTTTACACCACCTATCAATAACCCTGATGCATATGAAAATATTGAAAACTGATAGAAAAACATAGTGATTAAAGAAATCCCAAAAACTATGCTGTTTATTTCTATATTCATGAAAAATCACACACCCCTATACTGTTTTAATCTTGACTTTACAATATATATATTTTATCAAATAAACGAGCCTAATTCAATAAAATTGACAATTATTTCACAAACAATACAATTGACAATACAAAAAATTCGTACGCACCAATATTGTATTGACCATATATTTTCACTGTAGTATAATTATCAATGAATAAGAAGGATATATGCATTCAAATGCAAAAGCATATATACGGAGGACACAAATGAGACAATTCATAGATTTTTTTACAAATTTATTCCACTCCAAAAATAGAGGGTTGCTGATCTATTTGATACTCAACACTGTTTTTATTACTGCTATTTTTAGCGGGGGATTTAGCAACATCAATGGCATATACGTAGGTGTCTTGGCGTATCTTATTTCGCTTATGATAGCGCTTTCGGGAATAGGCGAATTCTTTTTGAGAGTTACGAACGGATGCATTCCCATCAAGAAGTTTGATAATAATGAAAGAATAATTGCTTTGTTCCAAGAAGTATATGCTAGAGCAAGCAGCATGGATTCGGATTTGTCTCCAAAAATAAAGCTCTTCGTCAGCAAAGATGACTTTACCAATGCTCTTGCAACAGGAAGAAAGACGATTTGTATTACTAGAGGACTTACATTTAAAAGTGACGAGGAAATAAAAGGAGTACTTGCACACGAATTTGCACATATCGCAAACAAAGATACTAATATGATTTTAGTTATTGTAGTTGGAAATATGATAATAAATGCAGTTTTCCTGATACTAAGAATACTAGTATGGATATTCAGTGCGTTTACAAGCAACACTATCATCGGCGGGATAATGGGGTTATTTTCTCTCGCCTTTTCAGTTGTAATTTTTTTGCTCATGTGGATATGGACGAGCATCGGAAATATATTAGTTTCTCATTCTTCTAGACAAAAAGAATACCTGGCAGATGAATTTGCTGTTAGATGTGGATATAGATACGGACTTGAACTTTTCCTGAGTAGCGACGCTGCAAACGAAAAGCTAAAGGGAATATGGAGAACATTTACTTCCACGCACCCATTATCGATTGATAGGATTAACAATATGAGAAAAATGCTTGCATCGCATAGATAATCAAATAATATGCTGTTCCCAATAGGAACATTTTGATTCAAAGTATATCTTTACTTATTTTTTCACACTCTCTCGGGGCCGAACATTTTATTCTGTTAGTGTCAATCAGTTATACACTTCGACTCCACTTGCGTAATATTCACCATTCGGATAGATGAAAATTGCGCTGAATTCCTCCATGCCTTCAAGTATTCTTTCAGACTCCTTCTCGCCAAGCATAAGGAATGCAGTTGAAAGTGCATCACACATCATTGATTCCCCTCTAGGACCTATTACTGCAACAGCTTCTAGCTCTGTCTCAATTGGATACCCCGTTTCGGGATCAAGAATATGGTGGTAAAGTACGCCGTCTAAAACAAAGTTTCTCTGATATATCCCAGATACTACTACAGTCTGGTCAGAGAGTTCTATACTTCCAATAATCCCACTATTTGCATCGTCTTCTTCATCTGTGCCTAATGTGTTTTCGGAGAATGGTCGCTCTACACCTATTACAAAGGCCTCACCCTCACTTTTTTCTCCCAAAGTTACAACATTACCACCAAAGTTCACTATTGCACTTGTTACATTTTGTTCAAAAAGAAACTCTGCAATTTTATCCGCGATATAGCCCTTTGCTATTCCACCTAGATCTATTTTTGTATCGCTATTGGTGAGTATTACTTGACCTGATTGAACATTGATATTTTGGTAGCCAATAGTTGTAAGTGCATCTTTTATTGCAACATCATTAGGCAAAGTAGGTTCAGAAGACTGAAAGTCCCACAAATCGCTCACCGCACCTATAGTAATATCAAATGTTCCACCAGTAAGCGCACTTATTTCTTGGCTATCTTCTATCATCTTCGCAACTTCTATGTCGACATCTACGGCTGCTCCTTGACTTTCGTTTATTTTCGAAACATCTGAATCCGCTATAGTTCTACTGAACTTTTTTTCATAGTCTTCACACAATGCAAAAGAATCCACTATTATGGTTTCAGCATTTTCTGTCGACATTTTTTCCATGTCATATATTGTTACCGTACAAAAAGTATTAAGGTAATATTCACTTTTTGAAACAGGTTCTATACTATTATCTGTAAAATATGATACAATACCTATAGCAAGCACAATAAGTGCAAGACCTATGATTATTATGTTTCTTTTCATCAAGAATCCTTCTTCCTAGTTTGGATTAGTTATTATTGGGAGATATCAAAATTGCGATATAGTATTTTAAAAAAAGCCGATATACTACTTTACATCTTCTTTTTTGTTATCCTTATTATTGTCATTTTACTCTTGCAATATTTTTCTACTGACGGTGAAAAAGTCGTAGTTTCCGTCGATGGAGAAGTATACGGCACTTATTCTCTCGACACAGATGAAACCATAGAAATAATTAATGATGGAAAAGCTAATACAATACTCATCGCAGATGGAAAAGCACTAATGCATAGCGCTAATTGCAACAACCAGCACTGCGTCCATCAGGGATCCATCAACCAAACATCGCAAGCGATTTTGTGTCTTCCCAATAGAGTCACAGTTGAAATCATATCAGATAAAAACGATGGATACGATGCAATAGTGAATTGATAATAGAAAGAATTATAATGCACAAACATACCCAAACACATCATCAGAGTAAAACTAAAGTAATTGCAATTGTTGCACTTTTGTCGACACTAGCACTTGTATTGTCTTATATCGAATTTTTACTTCCCTCGTTTACATTCATACCGGGTGCAAAACTCGGACTTTCTAATCTCGTAATAGTAGTTGCTTTTTATTTAATTACTCCATCCTCTGCTTTTACTATCAATATTATTAGAATACTAGTAGCGGGATTGCTATTCAATGGAATAGTCGGCATGACATACGCTTTTTTGGGTGGCATATTTAGTTTCGCTGTAATGATGTTACTCAAAAAAACTCAACTTTTTAGCATCGTAGGAATAAGTATGTGTGGTGGCGTTTTTCATAACTTAGGCCAACTTGTTGGAGCTTCGTTCATCTTGGGAAGTGAACGCGTATTCTATTATTTACCTGTCTTACTGATTAGTGGAATGATAAGCGGCACAATAATAGGCATGCTCGCACACCTAACACTAATTCGACTAAAGCCAGTATTAAAGTAGAAACTCCAGATAGTTCCACTTTATACCGAAGACTACACGAATTATCATCCTTCTCACTATTTTTATTCCTCGCGTAATAATCGAACTTATTACAATCAGTCGATACACTCGCTAAAGAGGTTCCGTTTGAGCCGTCAACCACGCTTTTTCTTCATCATCTAAGTACGGAGAAATCTTTTCATACACAAGGGAATTGTACTTATTGATTTTCTCTATTTCATATTTTGTGAGCATATCCTTATCAATTGCTTCTCTTTCGAACGGACAGAATGTAACCGGCTCCAGTATTAGGTATTCTTCATCTTCACTAGCAACGCATAAAGTCTCGTTTTCCAGACGGATGCCATACTTGCCTTCAATATAAACTCCTGGTTCGACCGTTGTAATATTACCTTCCTTTAGTTCTACATCAGGATATCTTTTTCCTATTCCATTCGGTCCTTCGTGAACACACAGAAGATGACCGACGCCATGTCCCGTACCATGATTATAATCAAGACCTTCTTCCCACATAATTACACGTGGCAATATATCTAACTCGCTACCTTTAGTTCCAGCCTTAAATTTTACCCACATGAGTGACATCATCGATTTTAATGTCAATGTATAGTGTTTTCTCATCTCATCCGTCGCACTACCTACTACAAAGGTTCTCGTAATGTCTGTAGTTCCCATTGTAAATTGATTTCCGGAATCGATAAGGAGGAAATTGTTTCCTTCAAGATTTTTGTTTGTCTTCTCCGATGTTTCATAATGTGCAATTGCTGCGTTTTCTGCAAATGCTACTATGTTAGGAAAGCTAAGATCTACAAATCCTTTCGCCGAGCTTCTATATTCAGTCAGCTTCTTACTGACACTCATCTCATCAGTAAACTCATCTCTATTACTTTTCATTGCAAAAATGAATTTACTCATAGCGACTCCATCCTGGACATGCGCTTGCTTTGTTTGTGCTATTTCACGCTCGCTCTTTATGGACTTAGCACGTGTCAACATCTGACTATCTACAACTACGTATCCACTTTTACATAATTTGTCATACAAGGCATAGTTCAAATATTCCATGTCGACCATTACTTTTGTTTTGACATCTTGAACTGTGATTTTTTTCTCAGTTTCTCTAGTGAGGTTCTTAGATATCTCATTGATGCACTTTTTATCTGCATCCATGAAATTTGGAATTAATTTATGGGCGTTATGAATTTCTTTATACTGCATAATGGTAATCTTTGCCTGAGAAATCATCTCAGCAAATTCCATACCGATGTTTTTTTGCAAATCATCGCTTGATACATGCATTATGTCGTTATTCTTATGAATATCTTTGCTTGATGTTTTATCAACAAACAAGTAGATATCGTCTTGAGTGACAAGCACATACGCAAAAAACACGGGAGTGTGTTCGATATCGCTTCCTCGTAGGTTGAATAACCATGCTATATCATCTAATTTGCTGATCAGAAATGCACTAGCATTTTCTTTTTTCATTTCTTCACGCGCTTTTTTTATTTTATCGCTAATGGAATCTCCGCTAACAGGGTAAATTTTGTTAAATTCCTGTGTTGGGCGATTTTGCCATATTTCATCCAGAATATTAATTGATATTATTTCTCTATCTAAATCCTGGACAAATTTTGTCATTACGGCATCTCCATCTAGTCCAAGTTTCATTTCCGTAGATATCTCGGTTTTAATATATTCTTCTATGTCTGGCACATTTTTTTCCTTCATTTTAAAAAGATCAATGCCAGTATCTTTCAATTCTTGTGCGGCTTGAATGAAATATCGACCATCGGTCCACAATCCAGCCATATCTTGTGTTACAAGCAATTTACCATTTGATCCACTGAAGTTAGAAAAGTACTCTCTTGTCTTAAAGTAATCGCTTATATACTCACTGCCGTGGTAATCATCATCACAAATAACGTAGCAGTCTATATTATTTGAGTTCATCACTGTTCTTAATTTCTCGATTCTTGATTTTATTTCTTCTTTGTTACTCATGATTTCACCTTTCCTAATAAAGATATGAATATAATAATTTCTATTCTCGCCTTTGTTAATTATATTTTAATAATGAGCATAAAGTCAAGAGCTAGAAAATAAAACTCCCCCTTCTACTAGATATGCAATCTAGTAGAAGGGGGAGTTCACTTGCGTTCTTATATCATTTGAAAACGTCTTCCAAAGTAATACAACTCTATTATGCTGTTATTACTGTTCCTGTTTTTCCTTCTAACGCTTCAACTGCTTTATCCAAGGAAGTAATTATAGCC